>CAKUFB010000045.1 GCA_934647145.1 uncultured Clostridia bacterium | reverse complement strand
AAAATTCTGGAAATCCGCAGACCTTGGCCGCTCTAATTTATGGCGGCCAATGGTCGTCGATAGAATGCGCGGCAGCAAGGGGCAGTCGGCACTGCCGACCGGCTAAAATAACACGAATCCGCTTTACTGACGGCCGGGAATGTGATATAACTACGCCATACACTGAACGGATGAGGTGAAACTATGGATTTCAAGATGAGCATCGCCTCGGAGATTGTGTCGGCGCTGGAGGTGGCCTTCGGCGAGACCAGCCTGTCCGCGGCCGAGATTGCCCAGGCGATCGAGATCCCGCCGGACACCGCGCTGGGCGACTACGCTTTCCCCTGCTTCCGGCTGGCGCGCACGCTGCGCAAGGGCCCGCCGATGATCGCCGACGCGCTCAGGGCGGTGATTGACGCGCCCTTCCTGAAGGAAGTGCAGTCGGTTAAAGGCTATCTGAACTTCTACATCGACCGGGCGACCTACGCCCGCGAGGTGCTGAGCAAGGTGCGCGAGATGGGCGAGCGCTACGGCAGCGGCACGGAGGGCGCGGGCAAAACGGTCTGCCTGGACTATTCCTCGATCAACATCGCCAAGCGCTTCCACATCGGACACCTGTCCACCACGATGATCGGCAACGCGCTGTATCATATGTATGGCTTCCTGGGCTACAAATGCGTGGGCATCAACCACCTGGGCGACTGGGGAACGCAGTTCGGCAAGATGATCGCGGCCTACAAGCTCTGGGGCGACCATGACCAGGTGGAAAAGGGCGGCGTGGACGCGATGGTCGCGCTGTACGTCAAGTTTGACCAGGAGGCGCAGAAGGACGAGTCGCTCAACGACCTGGGCCGCGCCTGGTTCAAGAAGATCGAGGACGGCGATGAGGAAGCGCTGTCGATCTTCAACTGGTTCAAGTCGGTCACGCTGAAGGACGCCGAGCGCGTGTACGACATCCTGGGCGTGAAGTTCGACTCCTACGCGGGCGAGAGCTTCTATGTCGACAAGATGGATCGCGTGATCAGCGAGCTGAAGGAAAAGAACCTGCTGGTCGAATCAGACGGCGCGCAGGTGGTCGATCTGTCGGCCTACGATATGCCGCCCTTCATCATCATGCGCTCGGACGGCGCGACGCTGTACGCCACGCGCGACCTGGCCGCGGCGCTCTACCGCAAGGACACCTATGACTTCGCCAAGTGCCTGTACGTGGTCGCCTATCAGCAGGATCTGCACTTCAGGCAGCTGTTCAAGGTGCTCGAGCTGATGGGGCATGAATGGGCGAAGGACTGCATCCATGTCGCCTTCGGCATGGTCAGCTACGAGGGACAGGCGCTGTCCACCCGCAAGGGCCATGTGGTCTATCTGGACGACGTGCTCCACAAGGCGGTCGAGAAGGCGCGCGAAATCATCGACGTGAAGAGCCCGAACCTGGAGAACAAGGACGAGGTCTCCCGCCAGGTGGGCGTGGGCGCGGTGATCTTCTTCGACCTGTACAACAACCGCATCAAGGACATCGACTTCACCTGGGATCGCGCGCTCAACTTCGAGGGCGAAACCGGCCCGTACGTGCAGTACACCCACGTGCGCTGCTGCTCCGCCCTGCGCAAGGCGGGCGAGTGCGGCGCGGAGCCGGATTACTCGGCTCTCTCCGCCCCCGAGGCGCAGGACGTGGTGCGCTGTATCGAGCAGTTCCCCGCGCTGCTGCGCGAGGCGGTCGAGCGCAACGAGCCCTCGATGGTCACGCGCTTCTGCGTCGATCTGGCGCAGGCGTTCAATAAATTCTACTACGAGTGCCGCATACTGGACGACGACCTGTCCGCCCGCAGGGCCAAGCTGCTGCTGACCGACGCCTCGCGCCAGGTGCTGGCCATCGCGCTGGGCCTGATCGGCATTGCCGCCCCCGAACGCATGTAAAACCGAAAGAGGGTACTGCATGGAAAAAATCATCGTACTGGACTTTGGCGGGCAATACAATCAGCTCATTGCCCGCCGGGTCAGGGATCAGCACGTCTACTGCGAAATCCTGCCCTACACCACCCCGCTGGAGGAGCTCGCCGCGTGCGGCTGCCAGGGCATCATCTTCACCGGCGGCCCGAACAGCGTGTACCTCGAGGAATCGCCCCACTACACCGAGAAGGTGCTGGAGCTGGGCGTGCCGATCCTGGGCATCTGCTACGGCGCGCAGCTGATGGCCTACATGGGCGGCGGCGAGATCGCCCACGCGCCCAATCGCGAGTACGGCCGGATCGAAATGACCGTGAACACCGACAGCCTGCTTTTCAGGGACGTGCCCGAAAAGAGCGTCTGCTGGATGAGCCACACCGACTACATCAGCCGCGTGCCCGAGGGCTTCACCGTCTCCGCGCACACCGACGGCTGCCCCTGCGCGGCCATGGAGTGCCCCGAAAAGAAGCTCTACGCCGTGCAGTTCCACCCCGAGGTCACGCACTGCCAGTTCGGCCGGCAGATCCTGCGCAACTTCCTGTTCAACGTCTGCCGCCTCAGGGGCGACTGGGTGATGGACAGCTTCATCGAGGACACCGTGGCCCGCCTGCGCCGGGAAATCGGCGACAGGGGCGTGGTGCTGGGGCTGTCGGGCGGCGTGGACTCCTCGGTCGCGGCGGCGCTGCTCTCCCGCGCGGTGGGCAGGCAGCTCACCTGCGTGTTCGTCGATCAGGGCCTGATGCGCAAGGACGAGGGCGACTTCGTCGAAGCCACCTTCACCCGCCTGTTCGACATGAACTTCGTGCGCGTCAACTGCCAGGAGCAGTTCCTGAGCAGGCTCAGGGGCATTACCGACCCCGAGGAGAAGCGCAAGACCATCGGCGCCGAGTTCTACAGGGTCTTCTGGGACGAGGTTCGCGCGCGCTGCTCGGGCGGCTTCTTCGCCCAGGGCACGATCTATCCCGACCGCATCGAGAGCGGCAAGGGCGACGCGGCCACCATCAAGACCCACCACAACCAGGTCGGCCTGCCCGCCGACATCCACTTCGCCGGCGTCATCGAGCCGCTCAAGGACCTGTTCAAGGACGAGGTGCGCCGCGTGGGCGAAAAGCTGGGCATTCCGCGCGAGCTGGTCTGGCGGCAGCCCTTCCCCGGCCCCGGCCTGGGCGTGCGCGTGATCGGCGAGGTCACTGCCGAGCGCGTGAAGATCCTGCAGGAGGCCGACTGGGTGCTGCGCGACGAGATTGCCAAGAGCGGCTACGACGAGCACCTGGCGCAGTTCTTCGCCGTGCTGCCCGGCGTAAAGACCGTGGGCGTGATGGGCGACGCGCGCACCTACGACGAGCTGATCGCCATCCGCGCCGTCACCACCGACGACTTCATGACCGCCGACTGGGCCAGGATTCCCTACGAGCTGCTGGGCCGCATCTCCAGCCGCATCATCAACGAGGTCGAGCACGTCAACCGCGTCGTGTACGACATCACCTCCAAGCCGCCGGGAACGGTGGAGTGGGAATGAGGGAAACGCGGCGTTTTCCACCCTCCAAAAACACCCGCTCGGGATTGCAGACGCTTTCCCGGGCGTTTTTCGTCCCGCGGGGACGCCTTGACAGACGCCCTCCGGTCTGGTAAACTCTACCTGAGGATGAGAGTTTTGGAGGTGTTATTCCATGGATACCAACCTGCTGTCCATCGGAAAGATGGCGGAAATGAACCGCCTGAGCGTGGCGACGCTGCGGCTGTACGACGAGCTGGGCCTGCTCAAGCCGCGCTGCAAAGATACTCAGACCGGCTATCGCTACTACGACATCGCCCAGAACGCGCGCCTGGACATGATCGCGTACATGAAGGAGCTGGGCATGAGCCTGGCCGAAATCGGCGAGGTGCTGCGGCAGGAGGACATCACGCGCATTGAGACCCTGCTGGCCGAGAAAAACGAGCAGCTGCACCGGCAGATTCGCGCGCTGCACGCGCGGCACAACGCGGTGGAGCGCGCCATCGCCTCGATCGAACGGTACCGCAAGTCGCCGGCGCGGGGCACGATCGCGCTGGAGTACATCGACAGGCGGTATCTGTGGGGCCTGCCCTGCAGGAGCAACTTCTATCAGCAGGACATCCGCGCCTTCGAGCGGGAGCTGCTGGCTCTGCGGCAGGCGCTGCTGGACAGCGGCTTCACCCAGCCGCATTCCTACAACGTGGGCACCTCGATTGCGCAGGAGGATTTCGCCGCCGGGCGCTTCATCGCCAAGGACACGTTCGTGTTCATCGACTACCGCGAAAAGGATCAGCTGAGCGGCGTGCAGCTGATCGACAGCGGCATGTACGCCTGCATCTACCTGGACAGCTACGACGAGGAAATCGCCTGCGCCGAGCGCCTGCTGGCCCACTGCCGGGAGAACGGATGGCTCGTGTGCGGCGACTACCTGTGCGAGGTCATGACCGAGTTCAACGTCTTCGACAGCGACCACAGAGGCATGTTTCTGCGGCTTCAGGCCCCGGTGAAGTTCTGAAGGAGCGCCTGCTTTTCGCCGCATTTCCTCCTGGCAGATTTTACTTGACTCTCAAGCAGGATGAGAGTTTATAATAGTGTCAGAACGTAAGGGACACGCCGAACGGCGTCCCTTCATAAAAGGAGGAAACACATCATGGAAAAGATTAAGGTTGTTCAGTACGGCTGCGGCAAGATGAGCAAGTACATTCTTCGTTACCTGCACGAGCACGGCGCGCAGATCGTGGGCGCGATCGACGTCAACCCCGCGGTGGTCGGCCAGGACGTGGGCGACTTCGCCGGACTGGGCCTGAAAACCGGCGTGATCATCTCCAACGACGCGGACAGGGTGCTCGACGAGTGCGACGCGGACGTGGCTATCGTGACGCTGTTCAGCTTCATCGGCGACATCTATGAGCACGTCCAGAGGTGCGTCGCGCGCGGCATCAACGTCATCACGACCTGCGAGGAGGCCATTTATCCCTGGACGACCTCGGCCGCCGAGATCAACCGCCTGGACGCGCTGGCCAAGGAGACCGGCTGCACCATCACCGGCAGTGGCATGCAGGACATCTTCTGGATCAACATGGTGGCGCTGGTCGCCGGCGGCTGCCACAAGATCACAAAGATCAAGGGCGCGTACAGCTACAACGTGGACGAGTACGGCCTGGCGCTGGCCAACGCGCACGGCTGCGACCTGACGGTCGAGGAATTCGAGCAGAAGATCGCCCATCCCGAGGCCTTTGAGCCTTCCTACGCCTGGAACGCCAGCGAAGCCATCTGCAACAAGCTGGGTCTGACCATCAAGTCCATCTCGCAGAAGCACGTGCCCTGCGTCATCGACCACGACATCTACTCCTCCACCCTGGGCAAGACCATCCCGGCCGGCCGCTGCATCGGCATGTCCGCCGTGGTGACGATCGAGACCCTGCAGGGCGTCACCGTCGAGGAGGAGACCATCGGCAAGGTTTACGGCCCCGAGGACGGCGACATGTGCGACTGGAAGATCAGCGGCGAGCCGGACACCGAGTTCCACGTGGTCAAGCCCGCCACCGTCGAGCACACCTGCGCGACCATCGTCAACCGCCTGCCCAGCCTGCTCGCCGCCCCGGCCGGCTACGTCACCGCCGACCAGCTGGCCCCCAACGAGTACCTGGTCTACCCCATGGAGTTCTACTGCTAAAGGCCAAACGCGAGGGAGGACGCAATGCGCGCCCTCCCTTTTTTCATACTTACAAACCGGACGGCATGCCGACCGGTTTCACCTATGCGTGAGCTGCATCAATTAACCGCGCCTTTTCATCCTGACCAGCTTTCCTCCCCGTTCCACTCCTGCGCGAGATGCATCCGCCGGGAGTTTTGTGACCGCTGCCGGCGCGCCTGCTCCCAATCCATACTTCCGCGCGAGATGCATCCAGATATTGCCGATCAGCGGGCACTCCGTGTTGCTCCCAATCCATACTTCCGCGCGAGATGCATCTCAACAATAGGAGGTACTCGCCATGTCAGTTTGCTCCCAATCCATACTTCCGCGCGAGATGCATCGTGTGCTCGTCACCACCACCTTGCGGTTGTAGCGCTCCCAATCCATACTTCCGCGCGAGATGCATCGGCAAACATCTCAAAAAAATGGACTGTATGTACGGAATACACGTACATAATTATACCTTATCGAGTGCTTTGCGGCATTGCGCTCAGTAAACGCATATGCACTTTGCTACACTTCTCGATTTAGGGGTGTGGAGTCACCCCGCCGATGGTGCGAAGGAATCAATCTTTCTTTGTCCGTTTTGTCTTCGCACGAGGTTTGTCCTCATCTATAATTTGTTCTATACCCGCAGTTGCGAGGTTTTGGCTGGCATTATAGTCGGCATTTTCCTTAAAATCGCACTCGACGCATCGGAAGTATGCCTGCCCCTTTTCCTCCTTTGGTCGGTTTTCCGCAGAGATATACCCGCACCTGCTGCAGCGCTGACTGGTATACTGAGGTTTTACGCGCTTTACCTCCATTCCCGCCGCTTCCGCCTTATACTTGATCTTCTGCTGCAGGTCATTGTACAACCAACCGTTTAGAAACTTGTGATTTGTTGAAATGCCCCTCAAGTCTTCCATCTGGATAATGCCGCACTTATTCTTGATCGCAAACTCAACGATATAATGGCTGTAGCGATGATACAGTGTATCGCGAAAATTTGCTTCTGCCTCGCCTAGGTTCAACACCGGTTTGTTGCGCGTCTTATAGCCGTGACCGATGCGCCCTTCCCCGCAGTACTTGCCCTGCCGCTGCAGCGCACGCTTTCGAGCCTCCATCTGTGCGCGAAATGTGTATATCTGACTGTGGCCTATAAAATCGCGTGCTTCGCAGTCGTTAAACGACATATAGGCAACGCAGTTTATTCCCAGATCGACGCCCATGACCCGGCCTTCTACAAAATCCGTGCTTTTCTCGGGCTTAAATTTATAGGCGAGGTTCAAAAACCACTTCCCTTTTTTATAAATTAGCTCACTTTCGCCGATCTTGTACTCGCCACTCATGCAGCGCCGTACAATCGCCTGCCGAGAACCGCCCAAACGGAATATCTCAAAAGGTAGACTTGTGACAAGTTTCTTCTTTTCATCAAAGTAATTGTGTGCTTTTGCATATTTCTCGGAGAACAAACACAGCGACACATAGTATTTTTGCCCTTCATTATATAGAAGTATACGTTTGTTATGTATTTCTATTGGACAATCCTCACGATATGAAAGCACCGAACGGGTTCCCTTCTCAATCTCCTCCTTTGCTTTCCCAAAAGCCGCGCAAGCGCTTCGAACAGCGGCAGATAAATTCTGAGAATACATGTTCTTAAATTCTGGTTTGATGATCTTATTTATATACCCATCAAGAGACATATTGTTTGTATAGTCCTTGATATTCGGATGAGTTTTATTCTCCTGAGCAAAAGCGACCTCAAAATTATACCATTCCCAGCACGCCTGCACAGTACGATTCTTTGCCTTGCTGACCATTTTCTGCAGATTCGGCAATTCATATTGGTACGGATAATCTTCCCCTGATTCTTTCTTCAAGAATTTCAACTCCAGCTTAACTACCTTACACAGCATATCGCTGTTTTTCTTACCGGCCACTCCCTCACCTCCCTGAAAAACGCGTTGGGATACCGCAAATAGTGACAATAGACGGTCGCTTATATTTTCTATAATTATACGCCAATGCGTCCCGTTTGTCAATACAAAAACCGCCCCCGGCCGCATCGCGCGACCGGGGGCTTGAAGGAGGGAGGGATTCGCTACTTGCCGCAGCCCCTGCAGTGGGCACAGTCGCCGCCGCAGGAGGACTTGCCCGCCTTCTTATCCTTGATCAATTTCCAGATCAGCAGGCCGACGATGACCGCCAGCACGCTGCCGACAATGACAGTGCCCATACACAGAACCTCGCTTTCACAGTGAATTGTTGATGGTTTGGGAGATTAGTCGTTCTCGTACCGGTTCCTGCGAACCAGCATGTAGATCATGCCGGCCAGCACGGCCGCGGCGACGATCACGCCCAGGACGCTGCCTTTGCCCGTAAAGAGCTGGCCGAACTGGTTGATCATCAGCGCCACCAGGTAGGCAAAGCCGCACTGATAGCCGATGGCGAACCAGGTCCACTTGGCGTTGTTCATCTCGCGCTTGATCGCGCCCATGGCCGCGAAGCAGGGAGCGCACAGCAGGTTGAAGGCCAGGAAGGAGTAGCCGGCCACGTGGGTGAAGGCCGCGGCAATCGCCTGATAGACGGTGCCGTCTCCGCCGCCGTACAGGATGCCCAGCGTGCCCACGATGTTCTCCTTGGCGACCAGGCCGGTGATCGAGGCCACGGCGGCCTGCCAGTTGCCCCAGCCCAGGGGCTGGAAGATCCAGGCGATGGCGCCGCCGACCCTGGCCAGGATGGAGAAGTCGATTTCGTCATCGGAGAGCATGCGGAACGCGCCGTCCACCCAGCCGAAGTAGGTGGTGAACCAGACCAGGATGGTCGAGAGCAGGATGATCGTGCCGGCCTTCTTGATGAAGCTCCAGCCGCGCTCCCACATGGAGCGGAGCACGTTGCCCAGCGTCGGCCAGTGGTAGGCGGGCAGCTCCATGACGAACGGCGCGGGGTCGCCCGCGAACAGCTTGGTCTTCTTCAGGATGATGCCGGAGACGATGATCGCGCCCAGACCCAGGAAATAGGCCGAGGTGGCGATCCAGGGCGAGCCGCCGAAGATCGCGCCCGCGATCATGGAGATGAAGGGAACCTTCGCGCCGCAGGGAATGAAGGTGGTGGTCATGATGGTCATGCGGCGGTCGCGCTGGTTTTCGATGGTGCGGGAGGCCATGATGCCGGGCACGCCGCAGCCCATGCCGATCAGGATCGGGATGAAGCTCTTGCCGGACAGGCCGAACTTGCGGAACACGCGATCCAGCACGAAGGCGATACGGGCCATGTAGCCGCAGGCCTCGAGGAAGGCCAGCAGCAGGAACAGCACCAGCATCTGGGGCACGAAGCCCAGCACCGCGCCCACGCCGGCCACAATGCCGTCCAGAATCAGGCCGCTGAGCCACTCGGCGCAGCCGATCTTCTCCAGGCCGCTGCCGATGAGCACCGGCAAGCCGGGCACCCACACGCCGTAGTCGGCCGGGTCGGGCTCGTCGAAGCCGTTGGTCTCAAAGTAGGTCACGGCGTCAAGGTAGGTCATGGCGACCGTGGAATCCTTGTCCGCGCCCGCGGGAATCTGGTCGTAATAGGCGATCATGTCGTTCACGGCCAGGGTTTCCTCGTCCTCAACCGCGACGGTCGCGGTCTTCTCTTCGGTGGTAAAGCCCTTCATCTCCTGGAGCTTGGCCTCCGCATCGAAGTCCTCCGCCTCGGTATCCAGACCCACGAAGGCGTCCACGGCCTGACTGGCGGCGGTATACTCGTCGGAAACCTCGGTATAGGCGGATGAGCCGATGCCGAACAGGTGCCAGCCGTCGCCGAACAGGCCGTCGTTGGCCCAGTCGGTCGCCGACGCGCCCACCGTCACCATGGCGATGTAGTACACCAGGAACATGACCAGCGCGAAGATGGGCAGACCCAGCCAGCGGTTGGTGACCACGCGGTCGATCTTGTCGGACACGGTCAGGCCGCCTGCGTTCTTCTTCCTGTAGCAGCTCTTGATGATCCCGGCGATGTAGATGTAGCGCTCGTTGGTGATGATGCTCTCCGCGTCGTCGCCCATTTCCTTCTCGACGGCCTGAATGTCGGCGTCGATGTGCTTCATGGTCTCGGCGGGGATCTTCAGCTGCTCAAGCACCTTTTCGTCGCGCTCGAAGATCTTGATGGCGTACCAGCGCTGGCGCTCCTCCGGCATGGCGTGCAGCTCGGCCTCCTCGATGTGCGCGATGGTGTGCTCGACCGGGCCGGCGAAGGTGTGCATGGGCACGGTTTTGCCGTTCCTGGCGGCGGTGATCGCGGCCTCGGCGGCCTCCATCACGCCCTCGCCCTTCAGCGCGGAAATCTCGACCACCCTGCAGCCCAGCTGGCGGGACAGCTCGGCGAAGTTGATCTGGTCGCCGTTCTTGCGGACGATGTCCATCATGTTCACGGCCACGACCACCGGGATGCCCAGCTCGGTCAGCTGCGTGGTCAGGTACAGGTTGCGCTCCAGGTTGGTGCCGTCGATCAGGTTCAGGATGACATCCGGCCGCTCGCCGACCAGGTAGTTTCGGGAGACGACCTCCTCCAGCGTGTAGGGAGACAGCGAGTAAATACCGGGAAGGTCGGTCACGATGACGTCGTCATGCTTCTTCAGACGGCCCTCCTTCTTCTCGACGGTGACGCCCGGCCAGTTGCCGACAAACTGGTTGGAGCCGGTGAGCGAGTTGAACAGCGTCGTCTTGCCGCAGTTCGGGTTGCCTGCCAGCGCAATTCTGATGGTGGCCATAACGAAATGCTCCTTTCTTGTCAAGGGCGGCCCCGCCGCCCGGGTAAGCGCTTGTTGCTCTTCATGAGTTAGTGCGTGCTAACTCGTGTCGAAATGAAAAACCCGCTCGGTTAGCGTACCTCAATCAGCTCTGCGTCGCCGCGGCGAACGGACAGCTCGTATCCGCGAACGGTCAGCTCCATCGGGTCGCCCAGCGGCGCCACCTTGCGCACGTATACCTGCGTGCCGCGGGTCAGCCCCATGTCCATGATGCGGCGCTTGAGCGCGCCCTCGCCGTGCAGCTTCTCGATCACTGCGTATTCCCCAACCTTGACATCCTTCAGCGTCTTCATTTGCTCTTCCCCCTTATGTGATTCTTTCTCGGAAACGCGGATAAAACGGGCAGGTCAGACCATGATTCGCATCGCCATGGTCTTGTCCAGGGCAATTCGGCTCTCCTTCACGTTCAGGATCAGGTTTCCGCCCAGCTCGCTGACCACCGTGACCTCGGCGCCGACCACAAAGCCCAGCTCCGCCAGGTGCTGCCGGACATCATCGCGCCCGTTGATCTTCTTGATGATGTTCACATCGCCCACACTGGCCATACCCAACGGCATCATACGTCTTCTCCCTCCTATGAACCGTTTCATATTCACGGGCTATTCTGAGTTAACCACTTCTAACCCGTTGACGGGACATAGTTTAACACCGCTAACCACTGTTGTCAAGTAGTCGAATGACGCATTTCATATTAAATATCTTTAACCGAGAAAAGCAGACTTTTCGCCGCGCTCCGGGGCGTTTTTCTTGCGCCGCGCAGAGCCTGTATGATATAATGAGAATACGATTTTTTGAATGAGGTGCCTGATATGGACTATGAAGAGCTTCGTTTTCACAACGCCGCGGAGGTGCTGCCTTCGCCCAGCGGCCTGAGGATGTATCGGTTTCCGCGGGCGGTCTGCGACCGGATGGGGCTGGGCAAGAGCATGTACGGGCGGTACGTCTCGCAGACCACGACCGGCTGTGAGATTCGCTTTGTGACAGACGCCGACCGGGCGCGCGTCTCGCTGACCTCGCTCGACCAGGACGGCTATGTCGAGGTGTTCCGCGGCGACTACCGCTACTACGAGGGCTATACCTACCTCTTTCCAATTAAAAAGGGTCAGGTAACGCACATCGACCTGACCAAGAGCGCGGGCTTCGACAGCAAGGACGCGTCGCTGCTGCGCAAACCGGGCGGCTTTTCACACGAGGTCTGGCGCGTGCTGTGCGACATCAACTGCACGGTGGCGATGGTGGACTTCGAGGGCTTCGGCGGCAGCGTGCGCCCTCCCCGCGCGGACGAGGAGCCTGAAAAGGCGCTGCTTTGCTACGGCACCTCGCTGACCTACGGCGCGTGCGCCTCGGCGCAGGACGTGGCCTGGTGCCAGCTGCTGGGGCGGCTGCTGAACGTGAACCTGCTCAACAAGGGCATGGGCGGCTCCTGCATGAACGAGCCGGGCGTGGCCGACTACTTTGCCTCGGACGCGGTACATTTCGACGCGATTCTGCTGGAAAACGCTGTGAACATGGGCTGCCAGTATGAGGAATACGAGCGCCGCACGACCTATCTGCTCGACCGGCTGACCGAGCGCAAGCCGGACGTGCCGGTGTTCCTTCTGACCAGCTTTCCCAACGGAACGAACGTGCTGCCCGGCGCGGCCTGCCCTGTGGTCAAGGGCGGCGACATGCAGGGACACCTGCGCACCGACGAGATCATGCGCGTGCTGAGTACCCGCTATCCCCAGGCGCGCCTGCTCGAGGGCGGCGACATGCTCACCGACCTGACCGGCCTAACCTGCGACATGATCCACCTGTCCGACTATGGCCACATCCAGGTCGCGGCCAATCTGGCCCGCGCGCTGAGAAGCACGCTGGGGTAACCGCTGGGGAGGCCGCCTTTCTGAGAAAGGCGCCTCCCCAGGCCTCTCCCGGAAAGCACTTGCAAAACAAGGCCACATCACGCTGAAGCGATGCAGTACCTGACTGCATGGCAAGGAGAAACGACCGAGTACACACAAAAGGAGGACACGCCATGTGGACTTATAAGGAAGACGATACCCCCGCCGTGCTGACCGCCCAGGAGCACACTGCGGGCGCGCATCGAGGCCAGGGCGGCCTGAAGCTGCCTGAAACCGCCGTGCTGTTTTACATGGGCAAGGCAGTTGAGTACCTGACCGCCGCGCGAACATGCGCCCTGCTGACCGAAAAGCTGCCCCGGTTCCTGTCCGGCTGCCCGGTCTGGGCGCTGGACGAGCGGGTGTGCTTCCTGGACGGCGGCAGGGGCGCGCCGCAGGCTGCGGACACCCTCGAGACGCTGGCCGTGCTGGGCGTGAAGCGCGTATTCACCGTGGGCATGTGCGGGGCGTTTTCACAAAAGGTCGAGGTGGGCGACGTGATCGTGCCCGACCGGGCGTTCGTCGAGGAGGGCGCGTCGCTGCACTACTATGAGCGCATCGAGTCCGCCTGCCCGGACGGCGCGCTGTTTGAGCGCCTGCGGGCCATGCCGGGCGCAAAGGTTTTCCCGATCGTCACCACCGACGCAGTCTATCGCCAGACTTTCTTCAAGGAACGTCTCTGGCGCGAAAAGGGCGCGGTGGGCGTGGACATGGAGACCTCGGCGCTGTTCAGCGTGGGCAGGTACCTGGGGCTTCAGGTGGCCAGCGCGCTGATGGTCTCCGACCGGCATCCGGAAAGCCCGGACGCACCGCGTTGGCAGTGGCACATGACCGACGAAATGCGCAGAAGCCTGGTCGACCGCGCGCTCGAGGCCGTGCTGAAGGACGTGGAGGCGCGGAGCGGGAATGCGTAAACGCTGAGCGCGCAATGGGGGTGGGGGTTCTGGGGAGGGGCGCGTTGCGCCCCTCCCCAGACTGTCGAAAAAACCCCGGAGAGCTCGAGAGGGTCGCAACCCTCTCGAACTTTCAATCGCGCCCAGCGGCGTGTACGGTGGGCACGGGACGATTTTTGCGCCGGAAAATCTCATTTTCCAGAGCAAAAATCGTTTCCTTGCAGTTTTTGCGCCCGGAAATCTCTTAGATTTCAGCAAAAACTGGTGAGGGTGGTCGTGGCGGGGGAGCTTGCTTCCTGCCCTGGCCCCGAAGATGCGGACAAGCGAAAAGTGTGGTAAACTAAGACCAACACAGAAGGAGGCCGCAAAGGA
>CAKUFB010000044.1 GCA_934647145.1 uncultured Clostridia bacterium | reverse complement strand
TAGATTGGAGCGGTCGATTTCTTCGTGTTCTGGGGCATGCCCGAAAAACGTCTGTCGGCACAGCCACCGCGGGGGGACGACCGCGGCGGGCGAGGGCCGAGGGCCGCCTGCTGGCGTTCCTTCCCGGAAGGACGAACAAAATGAAGGCGGAGTATCGCGAGGTACTCTGCCTTTTTCAGGATTTGCGCGCGGATTCGGATTGACCCGGGTCGCGCTTTGTGGTATGATGCTGTCAGGAGGATAAATAAACAAACGGTTAAAAGAGGGAGGCAGACGCATGAGGAACCTGAACGTGGTGCTGGTCGGCTCGGGCGGCTACGCGGTGTGTTACGTGAAGGAGCTTGCAGCGCGGGGCGCGCAGGGCGGACTGACGCTGGCGGGGGTGGTGGATCCATACGCCGACAAGGGTGCGGAGTACGGGACGCTCAAAGCAATGAACGCGGCGTTTTACGACACGGTGGAGCAGTTTTACGCCGAGAAGACGGCCGACCTGGCCATCATCAGCACGCCGATACCGCTGCACGCGCACCAGGCGATTTACTGCATGGAGCACGGCAGTCACGTATTGATTGAGAAGCCGATCGCAGCCACGCTGGACGACGCGCAGCGGATGCTGGATGCGTCGAAGGCGGCCGGAAAAATCCTGGCGGTGGGCTTTCAGTGGTGCTATGATCCGGTCATGCGCGCCTTCCAGAAGGACGCGCGCGCGGGCTTGTTCGGCAGGCCCGTGTCGATGCGGGCGCTGGTGCTCTGGCCGCGCGACATGGCCTACTACCGCCGCGGCACCGGCTGGGCGGGCAGGAAGTACGACAAAAACGGCGCGCCCATCTTCGACAGCGTGGCCAGCAACGCCACGGCGCACTACCTGGAGAACATGCTGTGGGTGTCCGGGTGCGAGCTGACCGACGTGCAGGCGCAGACCTTCCGCGCCAACCCGATCGAGACCTTCGACACGATCGTGCTGCGCGGCAAGATCGGCGCGGGCAGGCTGACCTTCGTGGCCTCGCACGCCATCGGCCGGAACGAGGCGCAGAACCCGATGTTCGAGTACGTCTTCGAGAAGGGGCGTATCGCCTTCGGCGGCCTGGGCAAGGACGGCGCGGAGCTGACCTTCCGCTTTAACGACGGCTCCGAGAAGCGCTACGGCGAGACCAGCCTGGGCACCGGAATCGAGCGCATGCACAAGCTGTGGGACGTGGTGGACGCCATCCGCGAGGGCGGCGAAATCGCCTGCACGGCCGAGGACGCGATGCTGCACACCCGCGCCATGGCGCAGATCTTCGAACAGTGTCCCGAGGCCTGCGCCTTCCCGGTGGACGAGGTCTACGACGACAACGGCCAGAACTGGGTGCCCGGCCTGCGCGAGCGCCTGATCCGCGAGTATCTGCGGTAAGAAGCCAGACCGCGGGTCTTCAAAAATGACGCGATATCCTGCATGCATTGCCAATAGGTGCAGGATATCATGCAAATAACCCTGCGGCATTGAATTGCCTGAAACAGACGAAAACGGCTCCGTTCGGGGCCGTTTTTGTGTTAAATGTGTGAGATTTCAAGAAAGTTAACGAAAGGCGCGATTTTAGCGCCCTGAACGGCTCTTGACGAACGCTGAAACGCGTGGTATTATAATAAATTGTAGTAGTATCGCACTCGTGTCGCCTTTTCCCCGGGCGGAGAGGAAATTCCGATCGACAGGGATCATTGTATCACGAAATGTCCGGCGGCGCAAGGAATTTTTATCAAAAATTTTACGACACGTCTGCGTCAGCAATAGACCACGACAACCGATTCTGATGAGGGGTGATTGCTTTATATGATCCATGAGGTGCAGATGGGCAAACGCACGAGAATGAGCTTCGCGAGGATCGAAGAAGCGCTTCCGGTCCCGGATCTGATCGAAGTGCAGAAGAACTCCTACCAGCACTTTCTGAAGGTCGATCTCAAGGAAGTGCTCGCGGACGTTTCGCCGATTACCGACTACAACGACACGCTGGTGCTCGAGTTCATCGACTACAGCCTGGACAGTCAGCCGAAGAACACGGTGGAGCGCTGCAAGGAGCGCGATCAGACCTATGCCGCGCCCCTGAAGGTCAAGGTGCGCCTGACCAACCGCGAAACGCACGACGTCAGCGAAAGCGAGGTCTTTATCGGCGATTTCCCGCTGATGACCGAGCACGGCACCTTCATCATCAACGGCGCGGAGCGAGTCATCGTCAGCCAGCTGGTGCGCTCCCCCGGCATCTATTACGAGCGAACCGTCGATAAGGCCGGCCGCTATACCTACGCCGCCAAGATGATCCCCAACCGCGGCGCGTGGCTCGAGTACGAGTGCGACGCCAACGACGTGTTCTCCGTGCATATCGACCGCACCCGCAAGGTGCCCATCACCGTGCTGCTGCGCGCGCTGGGTCTGTCCTCGGACGCGGAAATTACCGCCGTGCTGGGCGAGGACGAGCGCCTGACCGCCACCTTTGCCGCCGACCAGAGCAAGAATACCGACCAGGCGCTCATGGAAATCTACAAGCGCCTGCGCCCCGGCGAGCCCCCGACGGTGGATTCCGCCCGCAGCCTGGTCAACAGCACCTTCTTCGACCCCAAAAAGTACGACATGGCCCGCGTCGGCCGCTACAAGTATAATAAGAAGCTGGCCATCGCCACCCGCATCGCCGGCCGCGTGCTGACCCAGGACGTGGCCAACCCGCATACCGGCGAGGTCATCGCCCCCGCCGGCGCCACCCTGACCCGCGAGGTCGCCGAGCAGATCCAGAACGTGGGCGTGAACACGGTCTTCATCCAGGGCGAGGATCGCGAGGTGCGCATCGTGGGCAACAACTTCGTGCGCTTCGACGACTTCTTCAGGAGCTACAGCCCGGAGATGTACGAGCAGTACCTGCGCGAGCGCGAGGAGTATATCGCCGAGAAGGGCGTGGAGCCGCTCCAGCTGTTTGAGCGCGTACACGCCCCGGCGCTGCAGGAGCTCGTCGACGCGGCCAAGGCCGACGGCTCGCCCGTGCTGCAGGTGCTGATGGAGAACGTCAGCCGCCTGATTCCCAAGCACGTGCTGATCGACGACATCATTTCTTCCGTGTCCTATCAGCTGACCCTGCCCTACGGCGTGGGCACGACCGACGACATCGACCACCTGGGCAACCGCCGCCTGCGCAGCGTGGGCGAGCTGCTGCAGAACCAGATCCGCGTGGGTCTGGCCCGCCTGGAGCGCATCGTCAAGGAGCGCATGTCCACCCAGGATCCCACCAAGGTGCGCCCGCAGGATCTGATCAACATCCGTCCCATGTCCGCGGCGATCAAGGAGTTCTTCGGCTCCTCTCAGCTGTCCCAGTTCATGGACCAGCCCAACCCGCTGGCCGAGCTGACCCACAAGCGCCGTCTGTCGGCCCTGGGCCCGGGCGGCCTGAACCGCGACCGCGCCTCCTTCGAGGTGCGAGACGTACACTACTCCCACTACGCCCGCATCTGCCCCATCGAGACCCCTGAAGGCCCGAACATCGGCCTGATCGGCTCGCTGGCCACCTACGCGCGCATCAATGAATACGGCTTCATCGAGGCGCCCTACCGCCGCGTCGATCCGGCCACCCGCTGCGTCACCGACGAGATCGTCTACATGACCGCCGACGAGGAGGACAACTACATCGTGGCTCAGGCCAACGAGCCGCTGGACGACGAGGGACACTTCCTCAACGACCGCATCACCGTGCGCATCCGCGACGAGATCACCGAGGTGGACAAGAGCCGCGTCGACTTCATCGACGTGTCCCCCCGCCAGCTGGTCTCCGTCGCCACCGGCATGATTCCCTTCCTGGAGAACGACGACGCGAACCGCGCCCTGATGGGCTCGAACATGCAGCGCCAGGCCGTGCCGCTTCTGGTGCCCGAGGCGCCCATCGTGGGCACCGGCATCGAGTACAAGGCCGCCTGCGACTCGGGCGTGGTGCTGCTGGCCCGCCACGGCGGCGTGGTCGAGTACGTGGACGCCGACCAGATCGTCATCCGCACCGAGACCGGCGCGCAGGATCAGTATCGCCTGACCAAGTTCGCCCGCTCCAACCAGGGCACCTGCATCAATCAGCGCCCGCGCGTGAACCAGGGCGAGATCGTGGCCGCGCGCCAGGTCATCGCCGACGGCCCCTCGACCGACAACGGCGAAATCGCGCTGGGCCGCAACGCCCTGATTGCCTTCATGACGTGGGAGGGCTATAACTACGAGGACGCCGTTCTGCTGAGCGAGCGCCTGGTGAAGGAAGACATTTACACCTCCATTCACATCGAGGAATACGAGTCCGAGGCGCGCGATACCAAGCTGGGGCCGGAGGAAATCACCCGCGATATTCCCAACGTCGGCGACGACGCGCTGCGCGACCTGGACGAAAACGGCATCATCCGCATCGGCGCGGAGGTTCGCGCCGGCGACATCCTGGTGGGCAAGGTCACGCCCAAGGGCGAAACCGAGCTGACCGCCGAGGAGCGCCTGCTGCGCGCCATCTTCGGCGAGAAGGCCCGCGAGGTGCGCGATACCTCGCTGCGCGTGCCGCACGGCGAGTTCGGCATCATCGTGGACGTGAAGGAGTTCACCCGCGAGAACCACGACGAAATGGCGCCCGGCGTGAGCAAGACCGTGCGCGTGTACATCGCGCAGAAGAGAAAGATTCAGGTGGGCGACAAGATGGCCGGCCGCCACGGCAACAAGGGCGTCGTGTCCCGCGTGCTGCGCGAGGAGGACATGCCCTTCATGCCCGACGGCACGCCGGTGGACATCGTGCTCAACCCCCTGGGCGTTCCCTCCCGTATGAATATCGGTCAGGTGCTGGAGGTGCATCTGGGCCTGGCCGCCAAGGCGCTGGGCTGGCACATCGCCACCCCCGTGTTCGACGGCGCGACCTACGAGGAAATCCAGGAATGCCTGGAGAAGGCCGCCAAGGTTCGGCAGACCGAGCTGTTCGACGAGAACGGCAGGCCGGTCATCCAGTTCATGAAGAACGGCCTGAGCCAGGACGGCAAGATTCAGCTCTACGACGGACGCACCGGCGATCCCTTCGATCACCGCGTCACGGTGGGCTACATGTACTATCTGAAGCTGCACCACCTGGTCGACGACAAGATTCACGCCCGCTCGACCGGCCCCTACTCCCTGGTCACGCAGCAGCCCCTGGGCGGCAAGGCTCAGTTCGGCGGCCAGCGCTTCGGCGAGATGGAGGTCTGGGCGCTGTACGCATACGGCGCCAGCCACGTGCTGCAGGAGATCATCACGGTCAAGTCGGACGACATGGCCGGCCGCGTGAAGACCTTCGAGGCCATCGTCAAGGGCGAAAACATCCCCGAGCCCAGCATTCCGGAGTCCTTCCGCGTGCTGATGAAGGAGCTGCAGTCCCTGGCGCTGGACATCAAGGCGCTGGACGAAAACGGCCGGGAGCTCGACCTGCACGACACCGAGGACGACGGCCCCGCCGATCGCGAGGGCGAGGCGCGCGACGAGGACGTCATCGCCAGCGCCGACCTCATGGGCGACGAGCCGCTGGAGGACGCCGTGGAGGACGACGAGTTCGACATGGACGAGGATCTCAGCGGCATCGGCGAGGACGACTACGACTTCTGACCGCTTTAAGGTATGTCGGGCGGCGTAAAAACCGCCCGGCCGGACGTGCTTATAGAAGGGAGAGAAGACCCTTTGTTTGATATTAATAATCTGGACTCCATTCAGATCAACCTGGCGTCCCCCGAGCAGATCCGCGCCTGGTCTCACGGCGAGGTCACCAAGCCGGAAACCATCAACTACCGCACGCTGAAGCCGGAGCGCGACGGCCTGTTCTGCGAGCGCATCTTCGGGCCCACCAAGGACTGGGAGTGCAACTGCGGCAAGTACAAGCGCGTGCGCAACAAGGGCATCGTGTGCGACAAGTGCGGCGTGGAGGTCACCCGCGCCAAGGTGCGCCGCGAGCGCATGGGTCACATTGAGCTGGCCGCGCCGGTCAGCCATATCTGGTATTTCAAGGGCATCCCCAGCCGCATCGGCACCCTGCTCGAGATGACTCCCCGGGCGCTTGAAAAGGTGCTGTACTTCGCGTCGTTCATCGTGCTCGACCCCGGCGACACCGCCTTCACCCGGATGCAGGTCATCACCGACCGCGAGTACCACGAGGCCTTTGAGCACGGCGACGTGGGCTCCTTCCGCGTGGGCATGGGCGCCGAGGCCATCAAGGAGCTGCTGATGGAGCTGGATCTGGACAAGCTCAGCCGCGACCTGCGCGAGGAGATCCGCGTGCTGACCGAGAAGGAAAGCAACCGCGAGACCGAGGGCCAGAAGCTGCAGAAGGCGGCCAAGCGCCTGGAGGTCGTCGAGGCCTTCCGCACCAGCTCCAACCGCCCCGAGTGGATGATCCTGGACGTGGTGCCGGTCATTCCGCCCGACCTTCGCCCCATGGTTCCGCTGGACGGCGGCCGCTACGCCACCAGCGACATGAACGACCTGTACCGCCGCGTCATTAACCGAAACAACCGCCTCAAGAGGCTGCTGGAGCTGGGCGCGCCCGACATCATCGTGCGCAACGAGAAGCGCATGCTGCAGGAGGCCGTCGACGCGCTGATCGACAACGGCCGCCGCGGCCGCGCGGTCACCGGCCCGGGCAACCGCCCGCTCAAGAGCCTTTCCGAAATGCTGCGCGGCAAGCAGGGCCGCTTCCGCCAGAACCTGCTGGGCAAGCGCGTGGACTACTCCGGCCGAAGCGTTATCGTGGTCGGCCCCAGCCTGAAGCTGTACCAGTGCGGCCTGCCCAAGGAGATGGCGCTCGAGCTGTTCAAGCCGTTCGTCATGCAGCGCCTGGTCGAGAAAGACCTGGTGCACAACATCAAGTCGGCCAAGCGCGCCGTCGAGCGCGTCAAGCCCGAGGTCTGGGACGTGCTGGAGGAGGTCATCAAGGAGCATCCGGTGATGCTCAACCGCGCGCCCACCCTGCACCGACTGGGCATTCAGGCCTTCGAGCCCATCCTGGTCGAGGGCAAGGCACTGAAGCTGCACCCCCTGTGCTGCACCGCCTTCAACGCCGACTTCGACGGCGACCAGATGGCCGTACACGTGCCGCTTTCCGAGGAGGCGCAGGCCGAGGCCCGCTTCCTGATGCTGGCCGCCAACAACATCCTGAAGCCCCAGGACGGCAAGCCGGTCGTGGTTCCCACGCAGGACATGATCCTGGGCTGCTATTACCTGACCCAGATCAGCGTGCCCGCGCCTGAGCCGGACGAGAACGGCTTCAGGCACATGAAGACCTACTGCGACGTCAACGAGGCGCTGATGGCCTACTCGACCGGCAACCTCAAGCTGGGCGAGATGTGCCGCATCCGCATGACCAAAACCATCGACGGCGCGGAGTACACCCGCATGGTGGATACCACCATCGGCCGCGTGATCTTCAACCAGGCCGTGCCCCAGGACATGGGCATGACCAGGCGCGAGACCATCGACGACATGTTCAAGCTCGAGGTCGACGAAAAGGTCGGCAAGAAGATGCTGGGCAAGATCGTCGACGCGTGCTACCGCGCCCACGGCACCACCCGCACCGCGCAGATGCTCGACCAGATCAAGGAACTGGGCTACGACTTCTCCACCAAGGGCGCGCTGACCGTGTCCGTGGCCGACGTCGTGGTGCCTGAGTGCAAAAAGCCCATGGTCGCCGAGGCCGAGAAGCAGGTTCTTCAGATCGAGAAGGACTTCAAGCGCGGCCGCCTGTCCGAAAACGAGCGCTACGAGGCGGTCATCTCCGTCTGGGAGAAGACCACCGAGGACGTTTCCAAGGCGGTTATGGAGTCGATGGACGAGTTCAACCCCATCAACATGATGGCGGACTCCGGCGCCCGCGGCTCGACCAACCAGATTCGTCAGCTGTCCGGCATGCGCGGCCTGATGGCCTCCACCTCCGGCAAGATCATCGAGCTGCCCATCAAGGCGAACTTCCGCGAGGGGCTTTCCGTGCTGGAGTTCTTCCTGTCCTCCCACGGCTCCCGCAAGGCCCTGACCGACACCGCCCTGAAGACCGCCGACTCGGGCTACATGACCCGCCGTCTGGTCGACGTGGCGCAGGAGGTCATCGTGCGCGAAAACGACTGCTTCGAGGCGCGCGGCGAGCGCATTCGCGGCCTGAAGGTGGCCGAGATCCGCGACGGCCAGAGCGTCATTGAGCCGCTGGAGGATCGTATCCGCGGCCGCGTGGCGGCTGAGGACGTGGTCGATCCCCAGACCGGCGAGGTGATCGTGCATCAGAACGAGCTGATCGACCACAACATGGCCAAGCGGATCATCGCCTGCGGCATTACCGAGGTGCTCATCCGCTCGGTGCTGACCTGCCACACCGAAAACGGCGTGTGCTGCCGCTGCTACGGCGCGTCCATGGCGGACGGCAAGATGGTCGACGTCGGCGAGGCGGTCGGCATCATCGCGGCTCAGTCCATCGGCGAGCCCGGCACGCAGCTGACCATGCGTACCTTCCACTCGGGCGGCGTCGCCAATACCGGTGAGGATATTACGCAGGGTCTTCCCCGAGTCGAGGAGCTGTTCGAGGCCCGTCGGCCCAAGCGCGAGGCGGTTCTTTCCGAGATCGAGGGCACCGTCACGCTCACCGAAACCAAGAAGAAGCGCGAAGTCACCGTCACCTCGACGAATGGCGACGCGAAGATCTATCCGATCAACTACAGCGCCAAGCTGAAGGTGGCCGACGGCCAGACCGTCACCCCCGGCACGCAGCTCACCGACGGCGCGATCAACCCGCACGACCTGCTGCGCATACTGGGCGTTCGCGCCGTGCAGGACTACGAGCTCAAGGAGGTCGAAAAGGCCTACGGCGTGGCGGCCGTTTCCATCGCCGACAAGCACATCGAGATCATCGTGCGCCAGATGATGCGCAAGGTCAAGGTGCAGGACGCGGCGGACACCAACATGCTGCCCGGCTCGATGGTGGACATCTTCGCCTTCGAGCGCGAGAACGAGGCCACGATTCTGCGCGGCGGACGTCCCGCGACCGCGCGGCGCGTGCTGCTGGGCATCACCAAGGCGTCGCTGGCCACCGAGTCGTTCCTGTCGGCCGCTTCCTTCCAGGAGACCACCCGCGTGCTGACCGAGGCCGCCATCAAGGGCAAGGTCGACCCGCTGCTGGGCCTGAAGGAAAACGTCATCGTCGGCAAGCTCATCCCCGCCGGCACCGGCATGAAGCGCTACAAGGACATCTCCATCCGCGAGGTGTATTAACCGGGCAGGGCCCGGAGCCACTTGCTGCCGCCGGGGCCGCACGAAATTGGGAACCATAGATTCAAGCTCCCAATTTCTTCGCGGGTGTAGCGCCCAAGGCCGTGCCCCACAAGATGCTGCCGCCGTGGCCGCACGAATCTGTCGGCCATAGATTAGAGCCTCCAGATTCTTCGCCTGCGGAAAACAGGCGCGGATTTCCCACGACGCGTTTCTGTCGACGGGCAGTGCCGGCTTCCACTGGCTGCCGCCGCTTCACAAGTTCATATCCGCGCGCATCCCGGCTGCACGGCCGGGATGTGCCGCGTATAAAACGGCTGGAAGCGGGCATTCTCAGGAGGGCGCGGAGGACGCGGATTGCGGACTTTTTCACCCTCATGAGGAAAATTAATCGACGCATGATTGACATTTTACAGGTGAAGATGCTATACTACATAAGTTGCATAGTGAGGAGGGATCGGTATGCTGTCTGCGCTTAAGGAAGCGCCCAGAAAGGCGGTCGGCGCCAAGCAGGTGCTGCGCGCCATCCAGGAAGGCCTGGTCAAGCGTGTCTATATCGCGTCCGACGCGGACATCTTTGTGACCCGTCCGATCTATGACGTCTGCCGGGAGAAGGGAATCCCCTATGAAGAGGTTCCCTCGATGAAGCAGCTCGGCGAGATCTGCAATGTGCAGGTTCGCGCCGCCGCCGCCGCCATCCGGCTCTGAGAAGCGTCTATAATGCCCTGGGGTTGCGGGGTCATCATAGAATACACAACAACCTGAAGAAAATCAAGGAGGTGTTTCCATGCCCACGATCAACCAGTTGATCCGCAAGGGTAGGGAAAAGCGAACGACCAAGTCGAATTCGCCCATTCTGCAGAAGTGCCCGCAGAAGCGCGGTGTGTGCCTTCAGGTCAGGACTCTGACCCCCAAGAAGCCCAACTCCGCCCTGCGTAAGATCGCCCGTGTCCGCCTGACCAACTCCACCGAGGGTACCTGCTACATTCCCGGCATCGGCCACAACCTGCAGGAGCACTCGGTCGTGCTGATCCGCGGCGGCAAGGTTCGTGACCTGCCTGGTACCCGTTACCACATCATCCGCGGCGCGCTGGATACCGCCGGCGTCGCCAAGCGCATGCAGGCCCGTTCTCGCTACGGCGCAAAGCGCCCCAAGAAGTAATAGAAGACCTGCCTGACTTTTTCCTGCGCCGCAGGAGCGCCTGAAGGAACGTGGGCGTGAGCGCGGCAAGGGCCGAATGAGGGACTGAACGGCAGCGCCAACTGCCGCGAGTGGTTTTCCGTTGTCACTGAAGTCGCTTTAGCCAAAATATGAGGAGGGACTACAATGCCCAGACGTGGATTTATTCCGAAGCGCGAGGTTCTCGCGGATCCGGTCTATAATAATGTTGTGATCACCAAGCTGATCAACCAGGTCATGTACGACGGCAAGCGCGGCATCGCGCAGACCGTCTGCTACGAGGCGCTTGAAGCGGTCGCCGAGAAGGCCGGCAAGGACGCCATGGAAGTGTTCAACGCCGCCATGGCCAACATCATGCCCTCTCTGGAGGTCAAGGCCCGCCGCGTCGGCGGCGCCACCTACCAGGTGCCTATCGAGATTCGTCCCGAGCGCCGTCAGACGCTGGCCCTGCGCTGGCTGGTGATGTTCGCCCGCAAGCGCAGCGAGCGCACCATGGCCGAGCGCCTGGCCAACGAAATTATCGATGCTTCCAACAACACCGGTAATGCCGTGAAGCGCCGCGAGGATATGCACAAGACCGCCGAGGCCAACAAGGCGTTCGCGCATTATCGCTGGTAATTCGCAAAATCATTCGTATAAACGCAGCACCATACGGAATTTGAAAGGGGAAAAACAACTGTGTCGAGATCTCATCCGCTTGAGCATGTGCGCAATATCGGCATCATGGCTCATATTGACGCCGGTAAAACCACTACCACCGAGCGTATTCTGTTCTACACCGGACGCACGCATAAGCTCGGTGAAACTCATGAAGGCGCCGCGACCATGGACTGGATGGAGCAGGAGCAGGAGCGTGGTATCACCATTACCTCCGCTGCTACGACCTGTGAATGGCGCAAGCATCAGATCAACATCATCGACACGCCCGGTCACGTGGACTTCACTGTGGAAGTCGAGCGTTCTCTGCGAGTTCTGGATGGTGCTGTCGCCGTTTTCTGTGCGAAGGGCGGCGTGGAGCCTCAGTCTGAAACCGTCTGGCATCAGGCGACCAAGTATGGCGTTCCCCGCATTGCCTACGTCAACAAGATGGACATCATGGGCGCGGACTTCTTCCGCGTCGTGGACATGATGCACGACCGTCTGAAGACCAACGCGGCCCCCATCCAGCTGCCCATCGGCTCCGAGGCCTCCTTCGTGGGTCTGGTCGACCTGATCCACATGAAGGCCGAGATCTATAAGGACGACCTGGGCAACGTGATGGAGGAGAGCGATATCCCCGCCGACATGATGGAAGAGGCCGAGCTGTATCGCGCCAACCTGATTGAGGCGGTCGCCGAGGCCGACGACGAAATGATGGAGAAGTTCATGATGGAGGAAGAACCCACCATCGACGAACTGAAGAAGGCCATTCGCCGCGCCACCATCGCCGGCAAGCTCACCCCCGTGCTGTGCGGTACCTCGTACCGCAACAAGGGCGTGCAGCCCCTGCTGGACGCGGTCGTGGATTACCTGCCCTCTCCGCTGGACATCGGCGCGGTCAAGGGCACCAGCGTGGACGGTCAGCAGGAGCTCACCCGCGAGCCCTCCGACGACGCCCCCTTCTCCGCCCTGGCCTTCAAGATCATGGCCGACCCCTTCGTGGGCAGGCTGGCGTTCGTGCGCGTCTATTCCGGCGTGCTGACGGCCGGCAGCTATGTCTATAACTCCTCCAAGGGCAAGCGCGAGCGCGTGGGCCGTATCCTGCGCATGCACGCCAACCACCGTGAGGAGGTCGATGAGGTTCGCGCGGGCGACATCGTCGGCATCGTGGGCTTCAAGGACACCACGACCGGCAACAGCCTGTGCGACGAGAAGGCCCCCATCATCCTGGAATCCATGGAATTCCCGGAGCCGGTGATCCAGGTCGCCATCGAGCCCAAGACCAAGGCCGGTCAGGAAAAGATGGGTCTGGCGCTGGTTCGCCTGGCCGAGGAAGATCCTACCTTCAAGACCTATACCGACGAGCAGACGGGTCAGACCATCATCGCCGGCATGGGCGAGCTCCATCTGGAGATCATCGTAGACCGCCTGCTGCGCGAGTTCAAGGTGGAAGCCACCGTCGGCGCGCCCCAGGTTGCCTATAAAGAAACCATCCGCAAGGCGGCGAAGGCCGAGGGCCTGTTCAAGCGCCAGACCGGCGGCCACGGCCAGTACGGCCACTGCTGGATCGAGGTGACTCCCGCCAAGCCCGGCGAGGGCTACTCCTTCAGCAACGATACCATCGGCGGCTCCATTCCCAAGGAGTTCATCGGGCCGATCGACGCCGGTATCCGCGAGGCGGCCAAGAACGGCCTGCTGGGCGGCTATGAAGTGGTTGACTTCCACGTGTCCGTCTACGACGGCTCCTATCACGAGGTCGACTCCTCCGAAATGGCGTTCAAGATCGCCGGCTCCATGGCTCTCAAGGAGGCGCTCAGGAAGGCCGACGAATGCCTGCTTGAGCCGATGATGCGCGTCGAGGTTGTCGTGCCCGAGGATTACATGGGCGACGTCATGGGCGACCTGAACGGCCGCCGCGGTCGCATCGAGGGCATGGACGGACATGCGGGTCTGCAGTCCATCCGCGCCATCGTGCCCCTGGCCTCCATGTTCGGCTACGCAACCGACCTGCGCTCCCGCACCCAGGGCCGCGGCAACTACACGATGCAGTTCGAGCACTACGAAGAGGTGCCGCGCTCCATCGCCAACAAGGTGCTGGGTATTAAGGACTAATCAATCATTCTCATAGGAGGACTACCCAAAATGGCAAAGGCAAAGTTTGAGCGTAAGAAGCCCCACGTAAACGTGGGTACCATCGGTCACGTTGACCACGGCAAGACCACCCTGACTGCGGCCATCACGATGGTGCTGGCGAAGCACGGCGGCGCGCAGGCCATGCGCTACGACGAAATCGACAAGGCGCCCGAAGAGAAGGCCCGCGGCATCACGATCAACACTGCGCACGTCGAGTACGAGACCGACAAGCGCCACTACGCGCACGTGGACTGCCCCGGCCACGCCGACTACGTGAAGAACATGATCACCGGCGCTGCGCAGATGGACGGCGCGATCCTGGTCGTGTCCGCTGCGGACGGCCCGATGCCCCA
>CAKUFB010000043.1 GCA_934647145.1 uncultured Clostridia bacterium | reverse complement strand
CTGGTGAGGGTGGCAGTGGCGGGGGAGCTTGCTTCCCCGTCCACCAGCTTGTCAAAACCTTTTTTGACAAGCTGAGCCTCCGTACCGCGATGGGTACGGAGGCTTTCCTCATTTTTCGCTCTGATAGACGACCATTTCCACGCCGCTGTCCTGAACCAGTATGTCCCCGGGCAGGCGCGAAAACAGCGCGGTCACGTACAGATCGCCTGCCGCGCCGGACAGGTTCATCACCTGCACCGCGTACGCCACCCAGAACCATTCGGCCGGCACGAGCGCCGTCACGACCGTCAGCACCGCGCCCCACACGACGACCGGCGCCAGCGCGATCAGCAGATACGCGCCCTTGTCGAAGCAGGCGTCGCTCCCAGCATAGGCGTACAGGAGGGTGAAGCCGTACTTCACCTTCGCCCCCAGCCGCCGCATGCACACGCCGTGGGTCAGCTCGTGCAGCACGATGTAGACGAGCATCGCCCCGCTGATCACGCCCAGCTTCAGGGTGGCTTCGGGCAGCGTTTCCCCATGGTAGATCGGCTTCAGGAACGCCGCGGGCAGTATAAGCGCCAGCGCAATGAGCAGCGACGCGCCGTTCACCAGCAGCGCGGTCTTTTTGTCCTTCTGCAGGTTCACGCGCCGGATCTCCCGGTAGCCCTCCGGCAGGCTCTGAACGCACCTCATCGTTCTCTCTCCCGGAGCACCTGCTCGATCCGCGCGCACACCAGGTCGAACGCCGCCTGATTCCGGCCGCCGTTGATGATGACGTCCGCGTCCTTTTTCGAGGGCTCGACATAGCGGTTGTGCATGGGCTTGACCGTGGTCAGGTACTGCTCGCTCACGTTGTCAATCGTCCGGCCGCGCTCGATCACGTCCCGGCGAATGCGCCGCAGGATGCGCTCGTCCGCGTCGGTCTCCACGTAGATCTTCAGGTCCATCAGCTCGCGCAGCCGCTCCTCCCACAGGATCAGTATCCCGTCGATCAGGATAATCGGCCGGGGATCGATGCGCCGAACCTCGCCGCTGCGGTTGTGCACCTTGAAGTCGTACACCGGGCAGTCGATGCCCATTCCCCGCTTGAGCGCGCGCATGTGCTCGATCATCAGGTCAAACTCCAGCGCCTCGGGCGCGTCGTAGTTCAGGCGGCTGCGCTCCGTCAGCGTCATATCGTCGTGCCGCAGGTAGTAGTTGTCGCAGCTGACCGTCGTCACCTGACCCGGATAGCGCTCCATCAGCCGCTGGCTGAAGGTGGATTTGCCCGATCCGCTGCCGCCGCCAATGCCGATGATAAAGGAACCGCTCATCCCGCCACGCTCCTTGTGTGAATAGATTTGACTGCAAAAACGCCCCCGCGTTGGCGGAAGCGTTTCGCGCGCAATCACTTGTCCTATATTATATCACAGCTTGCGCCGGTTGAAAAGCCATAATTATTCATGTTTTCCCATTCGGTTGAGCAGCGCGACCAGACCCATGATCACCAGCATCACGCCCAGTATCACGCCCATGCCCTGCCCCATGACCTGCAGCGTTTTCACAAACAGTTCACTCTTCATGCCCTTCTCCTCCTATCCGATCAGCGCGATGATCAGTCCGCCGACGATCGCCGAGGCAATCTGGCCGGCCACGTTGGCGCCCGCCGCGTGCATGAGCAGGAAGTTGCCCGGGTCTTCCTTCAGGCCCATCTTGTGCACCACGCGCGCCGACATCGGGAAGGCGGAAATGCCCGCCGCGCCCACCATCGGGTTGATCTTTTCCTTCAGGAACAGGTTGAGCAGCTTGGCCAGCAGCACGCCGCCGAACGTGTCGAACGCGAAGGCGAACAGGCCCAGGCCCAGGATCATCAGCGTCTGCACCTGCAGGAAGGACTCCGCCTTCATGCTCACCGCCACCGTCAGGCCCAGCAGCAGCGTGATCAGGTTGGCCAGCACCTTCTGCGCGGTCTCGGACAGCGAATCCAGCACGCCGCACTCGCGCAGCAGGTTGCCGAACATCAGAAAGCCCACCAGCGCCGCCGAGGCCGGAGCCGCCAGCGCCGCGATGATCGTCACCAGGATCGGGAAGAGTATGCGCGTGGTCTTGGAGACGTTCGCCGGGTTGTAGGTCATGCGAATGCCCCGCTCCTTCTTCGTCGTGACCAGGCGAATGCAGGCGGGCTGCACGATCGGCACCAGCGCCATGTACGAGTACGCCGCCACGATGATCGCGCCGATGTACTTTGTGCCGAAGTAGTTGGCCACGACGATCGAGGTCGGGCCGTCGGCCGCGCCGATGATGGCAATGGAGGCCGCGTCCTTCAGGTCAAAGCCCAGCAGCACGGCCAGGGAAAGCGTCATGAAGATGCCGAACTGCGCCGCCGCGCCGAAGAGCAGCATCTTGGGGTTGGACAAGAGCGGCCCGAAGTCGATCATCGCGCCGATGCCGATGAACAGCAGCAGCGGGAACAGCTCGTTGGCAATGCCCGCCCGATACAGCGTGTCCAGCACGGCCGTCGCGCCGGAAAGGGGCAGGTTGACCAGGATTGCGCCGAAGCCCATCGGCAAGAGCAGCGTCGGCTCCATGTCCTTTTTGATGGCCAGGTAAATCAGCGCCGCGCCGATCCCCCACATCACAATCATCTGCCAGGTGATCGCCGAAAACTGCGCCTCGAAGATACCCATGTTTTTCTTCCTCCTCGTTCAGATGGTCTCTACCTTGATCAGGTTGGTGTTGCCCGAGCGGCCGTTGGTCATGCCGCCGGTGACGATCATCAGGTCGCCCTTCTGCAGCGCGAACGCCTCTTTGGAAAGCTGCTTGGCGCGGTAGAACAGCACGTCGGTCGACTCAAACCGGTCGCACATCATCGGCGTCACGCCCCAGGACAGCGCCAGCCGCCGCCAGCTGCGCTCGTCGGTGGTCAGGCCCAGTATGTCCACCGGCGGGCGGAATCTGGACACCATGCGCACCGTCATGCCCGACAGCGAGCACACGGCGATGGCCTTCGCGCCGATGTCGATCGACATGCCGCACACCGCGTGCGAAATTGCGTCCACCGGGTTTTTGATCTCGAATTCGCCGGCTCTGAAGCGCCGGTCATAGTGTATGCTCCGCTCGGTCGTCTCGGCGATGCGCGCCATGGTCTCCACCGTCTGCACCGGGTACCTGCCCGCCGCCGTCTCGCCGGAGAGCATGACCGCGCTCGTGCCGTCGTACACCGCGTTGGCCACGTCGGACACCTCGGCGCGGGTGGGCCGGGGCGAGTGAATCATCGACTCGAGCATCTCGGTCGCCGTGATAACGCGCTTGCCCAGCATCCGGCACTGGGTAATGAGCCGCTTCTGGATGGCGGGCAGCTCCTCAAACGGCACCTCCACCCCCATGTCGCCGCGGCCGATCATGATCCCGGAGCACTCATGGCAGATTTCCTCGATGTTGTCGATGCCCGACTGGTTCTCGATCTTGGCGATCAGCTCGATGTCCTCGCCGCCCAGCGTGCGCAGGTATTCCTTGATGTCCAGCAGATCCTGCTGCCTGGACACGAACGAGCAGGCGATGAAGTCCACGCCGTTTTTCACGCCGAACGCCAGGTCATCCTTGTCCCGTTCGCTCAGGAAGGCCTGAGAGAGCAGCCTTCCGGGGAAGTTCATGCTCTTGCGGTCGGACAGTTCGCCGCCGACGAGCACCGTACACACCACGTCCGCGCCCTCCAGCCGCTTCACCTCGAGCGCAAGCAGGCCGTTGCTCAGCAGCACGCGGTCGCCCACCTTCAGATCCCTGGTCAGTCCGGTGAAGTTGACCGCCACGCGATGCTCGTCGCCCACCACGTCCTGCTCGGTCAGCGTGAACTCGTCGCCCTCGCGCAGCGTCACCTTGCCCTTTTCAAAGGTCTTGATGCGGTATTCCGGCCCCTTGGTGTCCAGCAGGATGGCAACGGGCAGGTTCAGCTTCTCGCGCACCCGGCGAATCCGGTCGATGCGCGCCTGATGCTCCTCGTGCGTGCCGTGGGAGAAGTTCAGCCGGGCCACATTCATGCCCGCCAGGCACATTTTTTCCAGCGTTTGCTCGTCCTCGCAGGCCGGGCCGATCGTGCAGACAATTTTCGTTTTACGCATAGCTACTTCATCCTCCGCTCATAGGGATATGCAAGCTCGGAGGCGGCGGTCTGTCTGCGCGCCCGAAAGAAACGAACCTCACACGGCTGTGTGAGGTGGAGAAAGAGCAGACCCCGCGCGTCATGCGCGAAATCACGCCACAAACCGCAAATAAATAGAGCGCTTTTGCACCCTATGACAGACTCCACCACTTATCCTCGGCTGCAAGCACAGTATAGCACGGCGCGGGCAAGCCTGTCAATCCTGCAGACCCCCGCGCCCTGTTGATTTCCGGTTGAGTATTTCTACAGAAATTCGTTATCCCTCGGCGTACTGCGCCGCCTGCTCCGTCTCCTCGGCACGCGCGTTCCGCAGAAGCCTGTCGAGAGTTTCTTTGTCCAGGAAGGGCGCCAGCGCCTCCGCCTCGGTCAGAATCATCGCGTATCCGGTCAGCGGCGCCTCCAGCGCGCCATGCTCGTCGGCTGACAGCGCATAGACCCGCCGCGTCAGCGTGTCCAGCAGCACCGGCCGCCGCCACTGCGCCTTCGGAAATGCCTGCGCCCGCACGCGCACGACCTCGCTGTCGTCCCGCAGCTCCTCGCTCTGCCAGTAGGCAAGCACCGGCAGACCGCCGCGCTCAAACGAGCAGACCCTGGCGGTCACATTGTCCGTGTCCGGCTCAAAGCGCAGCGTGCGCCAGGGCGCGTACACCGCCTCGCCGTCGAACAGGTGCGCGAGCAGCTGCAGCGCCTCGAAGGCCGGCTTGCGGGAATAATCCTCGCGCAGCACGCCGTAATAATAGTGATGCTGCCGCGAAAAGTGCAGAAACTCATAGGCATGGAAATAGGACGTTTCCCGGATCGCCGGATCGGCAAAATCTGCGATCAGGTGCCGCGCCGCCCACTTGGCCTGAATGGTCTCCGAGGTCGTCATGCCGTGCAGCGCGCCGATGCTCGTCGGGGCGTTATAGGACGGGCAGCCCGCCTCGCCGCGAATCAGGCCCAGCCCGGGCGCGTAACGGTCGCGCAGCTGACGAAGCGCCTCCCGGAAGGCCGCGTTCTGCGACTCCGGAAGGGCTTTATAGTTGTGGAAGGAGTAAACATCCACCCATTCGCCCATGCCGGCGCGCAGCAGCGGCTCCAGCCCGTCCGCGCTGCCCGTGCAGGCGACGATCTGCGCGTCCGGGTCGTTCTCGCGAATGACCGGAGCGGTCAGGCGCACGAGCTCCATATACCCCTTCACCCAGTCGCCGTATTTCGGCGGGAAAAACGCCGTGACGTCCGGCTCGTTCCAGATTTCGTACCGCGCGACCTGCCCGCTATAGCGCCTGACCGTCTCGGCCACGTACCGCTGCCAGGCCGCCCGCTCCTCCTGCGTCTCGATCGGCACGTGTCCGATGCCGCCCGCGCGCAGCGAGTCCGGGTCTCCCGAAGCGTACACAGGGTTTCCGTAGCTCAGCGACAGCCAGGGCGCAAAGCCCGCCTCGCGCGCCAGCCGCACCTCCCTGTCCATTTCGGAAAAGTCGTACACGCCCTTTTCCCGCTCGGTGCGCGCCCAGCCGGTCTGCATCCGGCAGGAATGAATACCCAGCCTGCCCAGCGTTCCGATCGCCGGCGCAAGCTCCCACAGTCCGCGATCCAGGCACTCCATCCCCAGGCACAGCTTGCCGCCCGCCGCCGCGGGAACCTCGTCCAGGCAGGCGATTCCGCCGCAGTCCTCAAAGCCCTGCGCCCTGAGCCGCCTCTGCGCCTCGTCCTTTTGCCTCTGCGCCTCGCAGACTCGCTCCCCGGCCGTCATCGGCACGCGCGCCGCATCGTTCATTGTGTTTCCTCCTTCGTTTATCCGTTCTGTTTTATAAAGCTCAGGCATCTTTTTTCCTCGCCCAGCGCCGTGCGGTACGGGTTGACGTGGCAGTACCCGATCAGCGTCTGCGCGCGCAGCACGGCCATCGCGGCGTTGTATCGGGTCAGCGCTTCATAGAACGCCTGGAATTCCTTTTCGTCCCTCGCCGGCAGAAACCCCGCGGGCCGCGTCACCTCCGCGTCGGAAAGCAGCGCGGCAAGCGCCTGCCGGTCGCCCGCCTCGAGCAGTCTGACGCTCAGCCGGTCGGTAGTCAGGCGCTTCCCCTCCAGTCCAATCATGTCCTCACGCCCTCAGTCCAGCCTTCTGGCCATGCTGATTTCCTTCAGGCTGGTTCCGTCCTTCAGGCGAATCGCGTCGGGCCTTTCGCCGGTGACGTGAAAGCCCATTTTTTCATACAGTCCCCGCGCCCGCTCGTTGCCCTCGATGTACTCCAGCTCCAGCCGGCTCACGCCCGCCTTCTGCGCCTGTTCGATCAGCTCCTGAAGCATCGCCGTGCCGATGCCCAGGCCCCAGTACCTGCTCATCAGCGCCACGCCGACCGTGGCGCGGTGCCGGGTTCTTAAAAGCGTTTTCCGATCCAGGCTGCACAGCCCGGCCAGCTCGCCCTCCACCTCGCACACGATCATCGCCGACGTCCCGGAGTCGACCTTTTCCTGCAAAAAGGCCCTTTCCCGTTCGATCGGTATGTCGCACTCCTCCGGCTCGCGCATCAGGAAATTCGTCTCCTGCGCGCAGGTTTTCAGGTATCCGGGCATGGCCGCCGCGTCCCTTTCGGGATGGGGCGCGCGCAGTATGGCCTCGCGGCCGTCCTTCAGCAAAAGGGTCTTCTCCGGGAAAATCATTCTCATCACACCTCCAGCTCGTAGTTTTCGATATCCAGCAGCCGGCCGAACTTCTCGCCCACCTCGTGGATGGTGCCGCAGTAGGCAAAGCCGAACCGCCCGTGCAGGCTCACGCTGGCCTCGTTTCCGGCCGTAATGACCGACACCACCAGGTGCGTGCGCGCGTCCCTCCTCGCCATTTCGAGGATTTCACGCATCAGGCAGGTCGCCGCGCCCTTTCGGCGGTGCGCCTTGCCCACGTAGATGGACAGCTCCACCGTCGAGCGGTAGGCCTCCTTGTCGCGGTAGGGCGACAGGCTGGCGTAGCCCATGACCTCGCCGCCCTCCTCGGCCACGATCAGCGGATGGTTGTCCACATTGTGCGCCTCGAACCACTTGACCCGATCCTCCATCGTCCGGGGATGCAGGTCGAGCGTCGCCACGCCGCAAAGCACCTCGTCGTTGTAAATCTCCCTCATTGCGGGCACGTCCGCGCGCACCGCCTGCCTGACGATCATCCGCACCACTCCCTATTTCTCTTTCGACGAACCGCCGAATGATTCGTCCGTGATCTCCACCTCTTTGGTGTCCTTGAGCATCTGAATATAGGTCTTGCCGCGCGCGAACTGCACCACGCCGCCCGCGTCGTCGTAGTAGGTCGTGTTTTCGCTCACCGCGCCGCGCGTCCAGTAGCCGGAAAAGTGCATGCCGCCGATAAAGTAGTCGCAGCGGTTGGTGCCGGTCATCTCGACGATCGGGCGATTGCCGTCGCCGCCGTACCAGCTGTACTTCACGTACTGCACGATCACGTTTTCGCAGGTGATCTGTTCGCCGGTCGTGCCGTCCAGGTAGGGCTCGCGGTTATAGTAGCGCCTGTACGCGCCCTCGGTCTCGTCCCACTCGTAGGACGGGTAGTAGCCCAGGTTTTCGGCGTAGGGCACGCGAAACACCGAGACCTTTTCACCCTCGCTGGTCGGCGTATCGCTGAAGACCAGCGGGCCTCTCTCCGTCTCGGGCGGTTCCGTCCGGTCGTACAGCTCGCGCAGCCTGCACACCACGTTGTTGGGCGCGCGGCGATTATCGTCGCGATAGAAGCCCTTGATGCCCGTAATGCCGTTGTACAGCGTCGTGACCACCTTTTTCGCATAAGCGCCCGCGTCGCTGCCCTCGGCGTTCTGGAAGCCGTAGTTGACGAACGCGCCGCCCCACTCCTGATAAATGTCCAGGTGCAGCAGGCGCGCCGAACGCACCGCCTCGATTTTTTCAGGAATCGTGTCGTTGAACACGCAGGTATACCGCGTATAGCCGCCGTTATACACCTCGGTCTCGTACACCACGTCGGCCGACGCAATGCCGCACTGGGGCCGCGCGCCCGGCTCGTTGTCCATCTGCGCCACCATCGGGCTGTACGCATGATCGACCGGCAGGCCGGTCGTGGGCGACACCAGGTCGATTCCCTCAGCCCCCGCCGCCGGACAAAGCGTCAGCGCCGCCAGCAGCAGTATCAGTATTCTCTTCATATCATTTCACCTCCTACAGGTTTATTTATTGTACCGCGCCTTCCGCCGAATGTCAAGCCCGGGGAAGAGACGATCGAGAGGCCGCCCAGGTACGTTCGAAAGGCCGCCTTTTTGAAAAAGGCGCCTCTCGAGCTCTCCCGGAAAATACTTTGATCCGCGAAACGCATCATCCGGGCGTTATATACTCCCCCTACCGACCCGCTTTCCTCAAACCCTCTCGCGCGCGAAGTCCACTGATAATCCATTGCCACTCTCTGAAAACGCTTTGTTCCACATAACGCATCATCCGGGCGATATGCTCTTCCCCTACCGACCTGCTTTCCTCAAACCCTCTCGCGCGCGAAGTCTACTGATAATCCCTTGCCACTCTCTGAAAACGCTTTGTTCCACATAACGCATCATCCGGGTGATATATACTCCCCCTGCCGACCCGCTTTCCTCAAACCCTCTCGCGCGCAAAGTCTACTGATAATCCCTCGCCACTCTCTGAAAACGCTTTGTTCCACGCAACTCATGACTCTCCGAATGAATCGTTCTTTTCGGCTACCCTTTCACATACAAGCCTGCCAAATACTCCCTTGCTGTTCTCCCAGAAAACACTTTGTTCCACATAAAGCATCATCAAGGCGATATACACTTCCCCTACCGACCCGCTTTTCGACTGCCCTTTCACGTACAAGCCTGCCAAATACTTCCTTACCGTTCTCCCGAAAAAACGATTCAGGCACACCTCAAGAACACACAAAACTCCCGCCGGGCATAACCCAACGGGAGTCGAAGCTGTCCTTATTCCGCCGCGCGCCGGGCGAACATCCGTCCGGTCTTCGCGATCACCCTGAGCATCTCGCAGGCGACCTCGGGATGCATGACGTTGAACACGTTGAAGGTCTCAAAGCTCATCGTCTGGTCGTAGCCGATCGCGCGCAGGCCCTCGATAAACCGCTCCCAGTCCAGTACGCCCATGTACGGCGTGAGGTGCTGGTCGTCCAGGCCGTTGTTGTCGTGTACGTGGAAGGCCTCGATGCGGTCGCCCAGCTGCGTCATCGAGTTTTTGATGTCCTTGCCCAGCAGCAGCAGGTGTCCGGTATCCAGGCAGAAGCCGAAGCACTTCGCGCCCGCCCTCCGGTTCAGCTCGTCGATATAGGCGCAGGCGATTGTGATGTCCGAGCAGCAGGCCGAGTAGATTTTGTGGTTATATCCAGTAAACATGTTTTCCAGGCAGATGGTCACGCCGTACTCCCTTGCCGCCGGAATCAGCGCGCTGTACCGCTCGAGGTTGACCTCCCACTCGCGCTCGGGGGTCAGCTGGTCGCCGTAGCCCAGGAAAAACGGGTGAACGATCAGCCGCCTGCAGCCGATGTAGTCGCAGCCCATCAGGCAGGTCTTAAGCATCCCGATCAGCTTTTCGTTGTATGCGCCGTCCTCCCCCGCCACGTAGCTCGGGAAGGGCGCGTGCGCCTGATAGTTGTCCAGGGAGTACTTCTCGGCCGCGTCCTTCCACGGCTTGAAGTACGCAAGCGCCGCCTTACCCTCCGCCTCGAAGGCCGGACTGAGCCGGCGCTCCCGGATGTCCCGCCCGGACAGCAGGTGGTCGATGTTCGCGTCCACGCCGTCGAAGCCCGCCTCGCTGATCAGTCTGTACGCGCCGTCAATGCCCAGCAGCTCCTCCGGGCCTCCCGTCTGTACCGCAATGCGAATCATATGTCATAACCTCCCGTTTTGTATTCAGCAGGCACATTATACCACCTCAATCGCCCCTTGCGCAAGCGTTTCGCCGCGAATTGCCCGCACAATCCGCCCGGCCAGCAGCGCGTATCCCTCCGCCGTCAGGTGTACCCCGTCGGCCGAATACAGCTCCGGCCGGTTTTCCAGCAGGCCGTACAGGTCGATCACCTCGATCCCCCGCGCCCCGGCGATTTCCCGCGCCCGCTTGTTGCGCCCGATCACGCGGTCGTTGCGCGCGTCAAATCTTTCAAGACACGCCCGGTCGCGAACCGGCGTGGTCAGCAGCATCAGCATCTTCGCCTCAGGCCGCTTCCCGCGCAGAAAGTCCGCCAATCGCGCGTAGTGTACCGCGTACTCCTCCTCGCTCAGGTGCCAGCCGTGCAGCCCGTTGTTGATCAGCAGGTACTCCGTGTGCCCCTGCTGCGCCAGAAACAGCTCGAGCGCCGCGGGAAACGCCGGATTGTCCGCCGCCTTCGAGGTGCCGAACCCGTCGGCGCGCACCTCGCCCGCGAGCAGCTCGTTCACCTTCCCGCGATACCCGCAGGAAATCGAGTCCCCCACGATCAGCGCCCGCGGCGCCCGCCGGTCCTCGGTGTGCTCCCACCATACGTTGTCCCACTCATAGGTTTCCAGCCGCGCGCCCCGCTCGTCCCATTGATACGTAAAGCCCTCCATCGTTCCGTTCCTCCCTGCCTTTTCTTCCTGTATTATACACCTCGCTCGCCGCGCTGTCCATCAGATTCTGCCCTCGCGCCGCCTCACGCGGTATTCGTTGGGCGACTCGCCCTCGAGCGCCTTGAACTTCCGGCTGAAGGAGGCCGCGTCCACGTACCCCACCCTCAGCACGATCTCCTGCAGCTTCAGGTCGGTAATCTCGAGCAGCCGCCTGGCCTGCTCCATCCGCAGCCCGGACAGGTAGTCGTTGTAGTTCATGCCGGTCTTCGCCTTGATCATCTTGCTGACGTTGGACGCGGTCATGTGGAACTGCATCCCCAGGCTGTCCAGGCTCAGCTCGTTGTCGCAGTAATTCGCGTCGATGCAGGCCAGTATCTCGTCCACCGGCTGCTTTTCAGGCTTCGCGGCCTCGAACGCCTTGCCCAGCGCCTCGAGGAATTCCTTCTCAAACGCGCCCGACTCGCGCCCCGTGACCGCGTTCAGCGCGGCGATCTGCCGCTGCGGAAAGCGCTGCTCCCGGAGCAGCTCCGTCACCTGCTGCACCAGCAGATACCCCGCGTACGCCTTCGCCAGCTCGCCCTCGAGCGCCCGAATCCCCGCAAGCGCCTCCCTGCAGGCGGCGGCCGTCGCCTTTTCGTCGCCCGCGCGCACGCCCGCCTGGATCGCGGACTGCGTATTGGCCGGAATCACATAGCTTCCGCCGTCGCGTATGACCCGCTCGAACAGCAGCACGCTGCCCTCCGGCGCGCCGGGCCGTCCCTTGAGGATGGCGGTGGTCTCGTCGCCCGAGCGGTGAATTTCGCGCAGCCTGGGATAGGCCCGTCCGGCGGCGGCCACCGCGCGCGCGTCCTGCGCCTGCTCAAGCAGCTCCCGGCAGATTCTCTCCCGCTCCGTACACTCCGCGTCCGGGTCGGCCAGCCCCACGATCAGCAGCACCGCGTCGTATTCGCCCGCCTGCTCCCTTCGGCAGATCATGTCCTCCCGCGCGCACATTTTCCGGTACAGCCTCTCCGCCTCCTCGCCGCTTCGGCAGGCCAGCGCGACCACCGCATACGCCCCGTCCTTCATCGCTGGGCGAATGCTGTGGATAAAGTCGCGCACCGTACCCTCCCGGCCGGTAAACCCGCCCAGCAGCAGCCGCGACAGCTGCGCGGCCATCTCCACATTCGCCTCGCGCTGCCGGTTTTCGCGCGCGTCCTGCTCCACGTAGGCGTGCGAGATCATCTCGCGCATGATCAGCAGCTCGCTTCTCGAATCCCCGGCCGGCGCGTCGCCCGCGTGCGTGCGCACCAGCTCGCTCAGATCCTGTATCGGCCGCACCGCGCCCAGGTTCAGCACGAACAGCAGTCCCGCCATCGCCAGAGCCACCCCGATCAGCACCCCGTTCGCCACCCGGCTCACCAGCAGGAAGTCGGCCAGCAGGTATCCCTCGTCCAGCGCCACGTACAGCCGCATGCCGTAGGGCAGCGGGTACTCAAACGGCACATACCCCATCCCGGGCGCGTCCCCGTCCGCACGCAGCCGCTCAAACAGCGCCCCGGCCTTTTCCGCAGGCATCCCCTCCCGCGGCATGCGCACCGCCGTCTGCCCGTCCTGCGTCACCGCCAGCGCGCAGCACGCCTCGGGCAGCACGCTCCTCAGGTACTCCGCCATGGTCTTTTCGCGCACGACGTACCCGATCACCTTCCGATCCCCGGCGTACACGTTGGGCGCGGGGTACAGGTACATCAGTATGCCCTGCCCGCTTCTGTCCCGCAGCAGGATGCACCCGGCCTCGCCCCGCGTTTCCAGCCTGTCCGCCAGACGCGCGCGGCTCTGTTCGTCCAGGTTCAGCGTGCGCCCCTCGAAGGTCTCCGCGGAGGTGCGCCCGGCGCTGGTAAAGTAGCTGTCCGTCCCGTAAAAGGCGACCACGCAGTCGTTCAGCAGCAGCGCGTCCTGAAAGGTGTCCAGCTGCTCGATGCCCCGCTTCGCCTCCAGCTCGCCCTCCGCCATGGCCTCGGGCGAGGACAGCGCGTTGAGATAGATTTCCCGCGCCATCTCCCCCTGCCTCGCGGCCAGCTTTTCCAGCGCCTGCACGGCGGTTTCCAGGCTTCTGGCGGTGCTCGCGGTCACCTGCTCCTTATACTGGCGCAGCAGCCAGCCGCACAGAAGCGCCGTCGCCAGCGTGCAGCACAATAAAAGGCTGCCGTAGCGAACGGTGTATTCGATGAGCACGCGGCTCCTGAGCCGAACCTTTCTTGGGCGCATAGGGCTTCTCTCCTCGCGTTTTTCTTTTTTGCCACGACAAGCCAGGGGCGCGAAAGCGCGCTCCTGGCTGTGTGCATAACGGTCTCCGCAAACGAACGGTCATTCCTGAATGATGCTCCACTTTGCTCGTGATAGAGCGGAAGCAGGTGCTTTTCGGGAGAGCTCGAGAGGGGCTTTTCTCAGAAAAGCCGCCTCTCGAACGTTTCCTTCAAACTCAGTTCACGCCGTACCAGCGGTTGACCGCGTTCTGGTGCACCTCGGTCAGCTTGTCCACGTTCATGGCCTTGAGCTGCTCGATGTAGGCGTCCCACTCCTCGTCGATCCTGCCGTTGACGATCCACTCGTTCATCTTCTGCTTCACATAGGTGTCGATGTCGGTCTTGTACTGCGCCACGACCTCGTTCTCCGCCTCGGTGAACTTGAGCGAGTAGGTGTACTGAATCACGGTGTTGCCCGCGTTGGTGTAGGGCACGCGCAGGTTGTCGTTGATGGTCTTCTGGATGTTGTTAACGTTCCGCTTGCTCTCGTCGCCGATCAGGCCGGGCACGAAGCGGCAGCCGTAAACGCCGTAGAACTCCATGTGCGTATCGTTGTCCAGATAGGGCTGAATCAGGTCGATAACCTCCTGGCTCACGCCGGACTCGGCATACTTGTAAGCATTAATGGTAAACAGCGCGGTACCGTCGACACCCATGCAGTAATCCAGGAAGCGAACCGCCGCCTCGGGGTACCGGGTGTAGCCGCTGATCGCAGCCATGCACACCTGATAGCCCGGGCCGGAGAAGCCGACCGGCTCCGTGATGAACGGAGAGGTCATCAGCGGCATCGAGGTGAACTCCTCGGGGTCGTACTTCTCTTCCTTGTTGGGGTAGGTCTGGTTGGTGCGCACGCCGCACAGGTCGTTCAGGCGGCGGGCAGTCAGTTCATCGCCGGTCACGGTGAACATGTCGCTGTCGATCAGGCCCTCGGTATACAGGTCATGGACGTA
>CAKUFB010000042.1 GCA_934647145.1 uncultured Clostridia bacterium | reverse complement strand
AAATCCCATTTTCCAGAGAAAAAAGCGTTTCCTTGCAGTTTTTGCGCCCGGAAATCTTTCAGATTTCAGCAAAAACTGGAGAGGGTGGCAGTGGCGGGGGAGCGTGCTTCCCCGTCCACCAGCGGGAAACCGCGCCTTATCCCTTGACCGAGCCGATCGTCATGCCCCTGACGAAGTACTTCTGGAACAGCGGGAAGATGACCAGCACCGGCCCGGCCGCGACCATCGCCATGGCGTAGGTCAGCGAGTCGGTCGGCACGAGGTCGGTCGCCTCGTTGATCGTACCCTGATCGGCCATCTGCTTGAGGAATTCCGCCTCGGCGAGTATCTTCTGCAGCAGGTACTGCAGCGAATACAGCTTCGGGCTGGTGATGTAGATCATCGTCGTGGTCCAGGAATTCCACTGGCCGACGAAGAAGCTGAACGCCAGCGTGGCCAGCACCGGCACGCACAGCGGCAGCACGATCTGAAAGCAGATGCGCAGCTCGCTCGCGCCGTCGATCTTGGCCGCCTCGATCAGGCCGTCGGGCAGCTGCCTGAAGTTGGTGCGCATCACGAAGACGTTCCACGCGCTCACCAGGCAGGGCAGCACGTAGATCCAGAACGAGTCCTTCAGGTGCAGATACTTGCTGTTGATCACGTAGCTGGGCACCATGCCGCCGCTAAACAGCATTGTGAAGAACAGCAGGTACGTGACCACCTGGCGATACTTGAAGTTGCTCCGGCTGATGGCGTAGGCGCACATCGACTGCACCAGCAGCATCAGCGCCATGCTCAGCAGCGAGAACTCGGCCGTCACCCGATAGGAATTGATGATCTGCGTCGGGTTCTTGAACACCGCGCGGTAGGCCAGCGTGGTGAAGTGCTTCGGGATGAGCGAGTAGCCGTTCTTGATCAGGTCGGCCTCCTCCGAAAAAGAGATCGAAATCACCAGCAAAAAGGGCAGTATGTAGCTCAGGCAGGCCAGGATGAACACGATGTGCAGGATCAGCTGACCCCAGCCAAAGGGCTTGCGGCGCTTCGCGCGCCCGGAAAACTCAACGGTCATGCGGCGCACTCCTTTCAGAACAGGCTCTGCTCGGGGCTGATCCTGCGCACGATCAGGTTGGTCAGGATCACCATGACCATGCCCACCAGCGACTGGAACAGCCCGATCGCCGCGCTCTTTTCCAGGTCGCCGCCCATCATCGCGCGGAAGACGTAGGTGTTGATCACGTCGGTCGTCTTATACAGCAGGCCGATGTTGCGCGGCACCTGATAAAACAAGCCGAAGTCGCCCTGAAAGATCGAGCCCATGCCCAATATCAGCTTGATCATGATGACCGGCACCAGGTGCGGTATCGCCACGTGCCACAGCTGCTGCCGCCGGTTCGCGCCGTCCAGCATGGCCGCCTCAAACAGCCCCTCGTCCACGCCCATCAGCGTGGCGTAGTACAGGATGCAGCCCATGCCCACGCCCGCCCACTCGTGTACGAACGTCAGGATGTACGGCCAGTACTGCGGCTTCGAGTACCACTGAACCTTTTTAAGGCCCAGCGCGACCAGCCCCTGGTTGATCACGCCGCTGCGCACGTTGAGCATGGCCAGCACGATGAACGAGATGATGACCATCGACAAAAACCGGGGCAGGATCATCACCGTGTTGTACACCTTCACGCACACATTGTTCTTCAGGCAGTAGAACATCAGCGCCAGCCCGATCGCCAGCACGTTGTCCATGGCCAGGAAGGTCAGCGCGTAGGCCACCGTGTTGCCGATCACGCGGCCCGCGTCCTGGGACTTGAAAAAGAACTCGAAGTTCTTCAGGCCCACCCACTCGCTGCCGAAAAATCCCTTCGCCGGCGAAAAGTCCTGAAACGCGATCACCACGCCGAACATCGGCAGATAGTGAAACAGGAGCAGCAGCACCAGCGTCGGCAGCACCATCAAGAGGAACTGCGGGTTGTCCTTTACGTGATAGCCGCCCGATCTGCGCTTCCCGTTTGTCAGGGCCGCGGTTTTCATCGTCAAATCTCTCCATTTCCTGACGGAATCATAACTCGTTTGTGTATCTCATTTTAATCCGTCCGTCACGAAAAGTAAATCACCGGAAAGCACTCAAATCGTGCAGAAACGCACCTGTTTGAGGAACAAAAAACCAGCCGCTTCAATTTATGGCGGCTGGTTTCGTGTGCTGTCCGGCGGCAGCATGTGACAGCTGGTGGACGGGGAAGCAAGCTCCCCGGCCAGGTACCGCGGCTCAAATCTGCGATTTGAGCCGTCGGCAGTTTCGCCAAGGGCGAAACCTGAAAACCCAAAGGGTTTTCAGCCTCCCTGCCACCCTCTCCAGTTTTTGCTGAAATCTAAGAGATTTCCGGGCGCAAAAACTGCAGGGAAACGATTTTTGCTCTGGAAAATGAGATTTACAAAAACCGTCCCGTGCCCACCGTACACGCCGCTGGGCGCGATTGAAAGTTCGAGAGGGCTGCGACCCTCTCGAGCTCTCCGGGGTTTTTCGACAGTCTGGCCTCCCCTGAATGGGGAGATGCCCGCAGCGCGGGCGGTGGGGTTGAATCTCGTCCGCTTCGCGTGACCCTGCGCCCGCCGATCACTCCCGGACGCCGGCCAGCGCCAGGAATTTCCTGTCCGACTGGATGCTCTGCGTCAGAAACCGGCCGTCCCGAAACAGGGCGTAGGTCGTGACCGGCGCGGGCACATTCCGGGCGGCCTCCTTGTCGGTGATGTGAATGACCCGGAGGGCAATGCCGTGCGCCTTCGCCGCCTCCTGTACCCGCGGCACCCAGTAACAGGTGAAGGGGCACTGATCCGTATAGTACAGGACAAAGCCGTCCTCGGGAACCGCCGGGTGTTTGGCGCAGGCCTTGAACTGCGGCGGTTCAGCGTCCGGCTCAAGGGGCAGGTACATGAGACTGATTCCGCAGTCCGACACGTCCGCGACCTGAAAGCCTTTATGGGCCAGGAACTTCGCGTCCGCGAGAAACTCCCGCTTTCGCCCCTGGGCAGACAGTACGCACAGCCCCTTGCTCCCCCGCTCCCGCGCGTCCCGGACGCACTCCTCCAGAAGGTCGTTGGCGTACCCGTGCCCCTTCATGGCCCCGGCGATCCACAGGCAGTTGATGTAGAGGTAGCCCGCCGCCTCGATGGGCGCCCAGGCGTTTTCCGCCGGGATGTACTCGATGAAGCACTTGCCGCGCTCCTCGCTGCGGTAAAAGACAAGTCCCTCGTCCAGGCGCTGCTTCAGCCACTCCTTCTTGGCAAGGCTCTGCCTGCCGGACATGGCGCAGCAGATGTGCTCCCGGTCGATGTTTTCCCGGGTGATATGGATGTATTTCATAAGCCCTCCTTCTTCGTGAAAAGCACCGTCTGCGCCTTCATCGAGATTTTTTCAACCTGATAGCCGTATTCGAGGAGTTCCTTTTTGTATTTCAGAAACGAATGGTCCAGCGGTACCCCCGCAATCCGGCTAACCTCCTCAAAGGTCAGCGTGACCTGAGGCATTCCGGCTTCCTGTATGTACGCCCAGAGCGCGCTGTATTTGCTCATGCGCTTCACACCCTTCGGATGGGGTGGCGAATGACGGTCTTCCACTTTTCCGGCGCGATTCTGCGCGCGTCGGAGAGGTAGATTTCGTGGTGCCGCCTGCCGCCGCCAAAGTCGTTTTCATAGCCGTTTTCACGCAGGTACGCGTCCATACGCGCCACCGTCGCGGCCTCCTCGTCAAAGGGGCCGACGTGCATGATCTGGACGCACAGGCCCTCGTCCACGGTCAGAAGCTCCGCCTTCGAGCAGTCCAGCTTCTTCTTTTTCGCCGCCGTTTCCACCGCCCAGTCAAAATCCGCCCGCGTGACAAAATCCGGCAGCCGGATGACGGAAATCCAGCGGAAGGCGGATTTGTCCGAGCAGTCGACGCCCTCTGCGCCCTCCTGCCACCAGAAGCCCTCCAGCGGCGGCACGACGTACTCGTAGAAGCCCTCGATCCGGTGATCGGTCTTTCCGCTCATTTTCAGGGTATAGGCGACGGCATACAGCACGCCGACAGCCTGCTGATAGGCACCGGCCGCCTCGTTGGGGTCGCCCGCCCCGCGCACGGCGAGATACCTTGCCGGCGGCACCGTCACGATCTCCGGCTCATTTGCGGGCATATAGAATTCCCTGTATTCTTTCTTAAAGTCAAAGGCCATTGTTTTCTCCCTCATTTCTTACAGGCTGCTGCTTTATATTCTACAGACCGAACGATCGGTTGTCAATGCTTCCCGCCATTTTGCGCGCCGAAGCGCGTTTGGCTGCTTGCAAAAGCGGCACGAATCTGCTATAATAAAATCAGTTTCGTTCATCGGTGCCTGCGCAAAAAAGAGTATGGGAGGATGATTTCCGTGTATCTGTCATATCATTTCCGTTCCATTGCCCGCAAGGCGCTTCGCGGCTTCTGGGCGCTCACCATCGGCGTGACGCTGGTCGCCGTGCTGCTGGGCGGCGGGGTGAATTTCGCGACCGGCAGCACCACCGGAGAGCGCATAACCTACCGCTATCAGAACACAGACTCTTATGTTACCACGATGAGGTCTGATCCTGCTTGGACGTTTTCCTTCACCTTGCACGACTTCTTCACGACGCCGCTGGTGGCTCGCGTGCTGACCATTCTCCTGGCGGTCGCCGCGGTGCTGGCCGTGATTCAGCTGCTGATCGGCGGCGCGATCGACCTGGGCCTGAAGCGCTACAACCTCGACCTGCTCACCCGCGAAAACCCGCCCGCCTTCGCCACGCTGTTCTCCCGCTTCTGCATCTGGGGACGGGCGTTCGGCCTGCAGCTCATGACTTCTCTGCTGACCTTCCTGTGGTCGCTTTTGTTCATCATTCCGGGCATTATCGCGAGCTATCGCTACGCGCTCGCGCCCTACCTGATGACCGAGAACCCCGACATGGGCGTAATGGAGGCCATTGCCCGCTCCAAGGAGCTGATGAACGGCAACAAGTGGCGGCTGTTCTGCCTGCACATAAGCTTCATCGGCTGGAACCTTTTGTGCGTGCTGACGCTGGGTATCGGGTATCTGTGGCTCGAACCCTATCAGAACGCCGCCGAGACCGCCTTCTACCTCGAGGTGACCGGCCGCGCGGACGCTATGCCTCAGCCCGACCAGCCCGTGAACGCGGAATAAACTGCAAAGGACAAAGAAAACCATGAAGGAAAATCGGAAGCTGCTCAAGGAAGTGCTTCGGGATATTCAGAAGGATATGACGGACGAGGAGGTACTGGCGCTGCTGGCGGACAGCCGCGTGTCGGTCAATCCCTCCGATGAAAAGGAAAGGGACACCCTCGGTCAGCGCGCCGCGGACACGATTGCCCGGTTCGCGGGCAGCTGGGCGTTCATCTTCTCGTTCACCGGCGTGCTGGTGCTGTGGATGGCCGTCAACACCGCGCTGGCCGCCCGGGCGTTCGACCCGTATCCGTTCATCCTGCTGAATCTGGTGCTCTCCTGCATCGCGGCCATACAGGCGCCGCTGATCATGATGAGCCAGAACCGGCAGGAGGAAAAGGATCGCCGCCGCGCCGAAAACGACTACAAGGTCAACCTGAAGACCGAAATCATGATCGAGGATCTCTACGACAAGGTGAACGCCATTCTGGCCAAGCAGTCGGCGCTGGAAAAGCGCCTGAACGCGCAGAACGGCGAACCTGCCGCAGGCGCGCCGCAGGAGTCGAAGCAGAGCTGAAGCGCCGGCATACGAAAAGCCGCCCCTCTTCCTACGCGGAACGGAGGGGCGGCTTCAGTTTGTCAAAAAGGGTTCTGATCGGCCGGCGGACGGGAAAGCGCGCGCCCCCGCCGCTGCCGGCCTTTTTGGTTTTCGCTGAAATCCCGGGGAGTTCCGGGTGCAGGAGCCGCAGGGAAGCAGTCCTTTCTCCGGAAGGTCTGACGCTTATTATGCGCGGTCGCTCTCGTCGAACGGGTCGCCGCATTCGGGACAGAACCTCGGCGGGTGCGTCGGATCGGCGGGCTGCCAGCCGCACTTGTCGCAGCGGTATACCGGCGCGCCTGCCGGGCGCTTTGCGCCGCATTCCGAGCAGAATTTGCCGGTGTTCACCGCGCCGCAGCTGCACGTCCAGCCCTGCGCCGGCTTGGGCTCGGGCTTTTTCGCGCCGCATTCCGGACAGAATTTACCGGTGGCCGTCGCGCCGCAGGCGCATTTCCAGGCGTTTACGCTCGGCTGAGCCGCCTGCTGCGGAGCCTGTGCCTGCTGCTGCGCGCCCATCTGGAACAGCTGCGCGGCGTTCATGCCGCCGCCCTGCTGCGCCATGTTCATGCCCATGAAGCCGGTAAAGGCGCCGCCCTGATTCTTCGCCGCGTCCTGCATGGCCTGCGCCTGCGCGCCCACCAGATGCGCCGCCGCCATGTTGGCGTTGCGGAAGACGGCGTTTTTCTGCAGCTCCTTGATCATGGCCTCGTCCTCCTCGGAGGCCTTGACGGAGTTCACGCCGAAGGATACGATCTCCACGCCGCGCAGGTTCGCCCACTTTTCGGAGAGCACGTCGTTGAGCGCCTCGGCGATTTCAGTCGTGTGTCCGGGCAGCGCGCTGTAGCGGACGCCCATCTCGGAAATCCTCGCGAAGGCGGGCTGCAGCGCGGTCAGCAGCTCGCTCTTGAGCTGGCTGTCGATCTGCTCGCGCAGGTAGTCGCCCTCCACGTTGCCGCAGACATTCGTGTAAAACAGCATCGGGTTGGTCACGCGGTAGCTGTATTCGCCGAAGCAGCGGATGGAAATGTCCACGTCCAGGCCGATGTTATTGTCCACCACGCGGAAGGGAACCGGGCTGGGCGTTCCATACTTGTTGCCCAGGATCTCCTTGGTATTGAAGAAATAGACCCGCTGATCCTTCCCGGCCTGACCGCCGAAGGAAAGGCGGTCGAAGGTGGTTTTCAGAATGGCCTTCGCCTTGTCGCCATTGAACGGCCCGTAGAAGATGCTGGGCTCGCCGCCCTGCTCAAAGACATACTCGCCCGGCTCGGCGCAGAAATCGACGATCTTTCCCTGATCCACGATCATCATGCACTGGCCGTCGGCCACGGCGATGACGCTGCCGTCCGAAATCACGTTGTCGTCCTCATGCCGGCTGCCGCCGAAGCGGCCCTTTACCTTTTTCTCCGCCTTCGTCGCCAGCACGTTGTCCGGCAGGGAATCCACATAAAAATACTCTTTCCACTGGCTGGCCAGCGTGCCGCCCGCCGCGTTCAATGCAGCCGCAATCAATCCCATAGCGATTCCTCCTGTTATTTCTTCTGCGTGTTGTTTTCAATCTTCCGCTTCGTCGTGCTTTCATAGAGAAAATGGTCGGCGTTCACATCCAGGCGGAAGGAGCCCTCCCGGATATAGCCGCCCGCCGCGCTCTGCTGCGCCGCCTGCTTCAGCTGCCCCTTCAGCGCGCCGACCACCGCCAGCGCGATAATGGCCGCAGCCACCGCGCTGATCAGCAGCGAACCGCTGCCCAGCGCTTCCATCAGTGAAAGAATCAGCGCCGCGACGCCCAGTACGCCGACGAATACGCCGCCGCCCCACAGCAGGGACTTCGTTTTGTCGGCGGGCACGTCGCAGGTGAGCCTGCCGGTCTGGCCGTTGACGGCAAAGGTATAGGTCTTGCCCTCCCTGACGGTGGTCATCAGCCACACGGGCAGCAGCGCGGGCACGGCCCGGCCGCTCTCGGTAACGATGCGCCTGCTGCGCTCACTGACCGTGTCATAGTCCCTCACGGTGTCGCGCATGGTCTGCTCCACGCTGCGCTCCACGCGCTCCACGGCGCGCTTTTCGCACGTATCGCAGTCCGCGTCGGCGTGATCGGCCATGGCCCCGGCCAGCACGGCGCTCTGGAAGGGAATGGCGGCGCTCAGGTCGTAGGGCTCCAGCGACTCGGTCAGCCTGTCGTCCAGCTTGACGCTGCCGTCCACCGGGATGTTCTCAAAGCGCATGGAGCCGCGGCGGCGCACGAGATAGTGCCGCGTGCGGGTGATTTCCCACTCGCCCTTTCGTTCCGTGCGCTGCTTCTGCGCGTCGTACACCATGTCGGCGCGGGCGTCGCAGTCGAACAGCCAGTAGGGGACGAACAGCCGGCGCATTTCGGAGATGCGGTTGCGGCCCTTCAGGAAGACGTTGGGCAGCAGCCTCTTGCCCTTGAAGTACTCTTCAAACTGCTTCTGCGCCTGCTCCTTCGTCACCTTAAACGGAACCACCTTTTCCGGCTTCACGCCCCCCTCGATGCGGTCGGGCAGTATGGTCGGGCTGCCGCAGTAGGGACATTCGGCGGCGGTGGTGGTGTCCTCGGTCATCAGCTCCGCGCCGCAGTTCTTGCACAGATAGGCCTGCACGCCCGCCTCGCCCGCGTCGAAGCGCTCGGCGGAGCTGGCGAAGGAGATCTCTTCGCCGCTTTCCTCGGGCGTCATCATCTCCAGCGCCTCCGGCTCGTAGCTGTTGCCGCAGGAGGCGCATTCCAGCCTGCCGCTTTCGCCGCTGAACTTGAGCGGCCCCCCGCAGCAGGGACAGTTGTAACTGGCGGTACTCATAAAGCATCCCTCTTTCGTTTCGCAGTCAAGGCTTATTCTATGGTCAGATCAAATACTCTCTCGCACAGCTCGACGCACTGATTGCGCAGCAGCGCCTCGATGTAGTCGTCCACATTCTCGACCTTCTGCAGGTTCAGCGCGAGCCGCTGCTGCTCCAGCCAGAGCATGAAGAACGTCTGAGAGGAAGCCACGGCGGCGCGATCCTCCTCAAGCGAGAGCTCGAGCCATTCCTGGTAAAGCTCGTTCAGCGCGTTCGTCCACTTTTCCACCCCGGGCAGCGTACTGTCCATGGCCACCTCGGCGTGACGGCCGCACAGCTCGGTGTGTTCGTCGCCCTCCTCCGTCGTGTAGCGATGGCAGTAGGCCGGGTAGTCGCCGTCCGGCTGATCGTCCGGCAGGAAGCCCGCGCTCTGCGACTCCGGGTCGTCGTCGGGCAGGTCGACGCCGTTTTCATCCATGATGCGGAGCCAGCAGGCGTAGAGCGAATCGAGCGTTCGGTCGTCCACCACGCCGGTCTGCTCGAGCAGCGCGTATTCCTGGAACCACTTCACGGCCTTTTCGGTGTTGCGGCCGAACACGCCGTCCGGCACCTCGAAGATAAAGCCGGTTTCCCAGAGCATCTGCTGCAGCGCGCGCACTTCCTCGCCGCTGTCGCCGCGCCTGAGGTCGGCCAGGGCGCAGGTGGGTACCAGCAGCAGGAAAACCAGCAGGATGCTGATGATTCTTTTCATGGCTGCACTTCCTTTCATTGGGTCGGTCGGGTGTGTCGGTCAGGGTCGGGTGATCTGTCATTGCGCGTACGGCTGGTCGCAGTACCTGCAGCGCATGGGGCTGCCCCTGCGGACGCGGTTTTTCGCGCCGCAGCCCGGACAGACCCACTGCGTGAACGAGCCCTCCGGCACGTACAGCGCCACCGTGCGCGCCGTCGAGTCGATCTGCAGGTTCTGAAGATAGCCCTTGCCGATGAGCGCCTTCAGCTGCCCAAGCGCCTTATCGGAGGAAAGAGCGCCTTGCAGCTGCTCAAACGTCAGGCGTTCCTCCTGCATCGGCAGCAGCGCCTCCGCCATGCGATGAGCGCAGGCTCTGCGCCAGGCGTGGCGAAGAATGCGGACGATCGGAACCAGGAGCGCAGCGAATAAGAGAATCCCCATCGCGCCGGACAGCGTTTTCCCCTCGGAAAACATCGTCCACGTCGCGGACACGGTCGCGGCCGCGAAAATGCCGCAGACCAGAACGATGGGGACGCTCGCTTTTTTCCTGGTCACAGCCTTTGCCGTCAGGTAAGGATTTGCGCCGCTCGTCATTGCTCGTCCACCGCCGCCTGACAGCTCTCAAACGCCTCGTAGGGATTGCCGCCGTTGAGCACCGCAGCAATGCCGTCGCCGTACATTTCCATGTAGCGCAGCGGCTCGTTGATCAGATAAAACAGCTCGTTCTCGCCGGGGACGACGTCCTCCACGAGGTTGCAGGAGCGGCAGGAGATATAGACGCTGTCGTCGTCCAGGTCGACGCGGAACTGCGCGTAAAAAATCTCGTTGTTGGCCAGGGTGGTGAACACCGCCATTCCCTCAAAGTCTTCCTTGTCTCCCGAAAGCGGCGCGTCCACCGAGACAGCCAGCATGTCGTCGTAGACATAGACCGTCACATAGGCGGATTCCAGCGCGCCCGCAATGGCAAACTCCATCCTGAACGTATAGTCATCGTACTCATAGGGGTAATTGTTTTCGTCCAGAAAGCCCTTCACCATATTGACCATCTGATCCTCTTTGTTCATCGGAACAGAGCCGGCAAAGGCGACGGCGGAAAGCGTCATCAGCACGGCCAGCAGAAAAGCGACGATCTTCTTCATTGCAAAATCCTCCTTTTTCGTCGATGGAAATCAAATGTCGGGGAAAACCGCGCCGCCGCCTTGCTTCCCGGCGGCGCGGAAGGGGTCAGCGCTTACTGGGCGGGCTCTTCGGGGGCGAAGTGCATCAGCATGCTGCCCAGGTAGTCCATGTCGAAGCCCGTTTCCGTGGGCACGAGGTTCAGCGCCTGCGTGTAATAGTCGATGATGACGCCGTCGACCTCGCCCGCCTCCGTGGGGATCTTGCCATAGGCCCAGGTAAGGCCGGGGATATCCGCGCCCGCCATGACGAAGGTTACCTTGCCGTCCTCATGGAGCAAAATGGAATACTCATAATTTCCCAGCTGCGCGGCGGTCATGTTGTAGCCGTTCATGTCCGCGTCGGTCATGACGTACTTCTGCTCCGTGAGGATGGCCGGTTCGGTCGTCCCGGTTTCCGGCGCGACCGTCTCGGCCGGCAGCACCGGCTTCTCGCGGCTCAGCGTCATGAGATAGCCCACCTCGCAGAGCAGCAGCTGACCGTCCTGCAGCGTGCCGGTCATCGTATCCACCACCAGCTGGCCGTCCTGCATCGAGCAGAAGCCGTCGTCCTGTTCGCCGTTGATGGCCATCGAGGCCGTGCCGTCCGCGCGGATGGTCACGACGACCTCCATGCCAAGGTCGGCCAGGGAATAGGCCGTGCCCTCCGTCTCCATGCTCACGCCGTACCAGGTTCCCAGGTATTCCTCGGGAATGTCGGCGGAGACGGGCGCGGGGGCTTCGGTGGGCGCTTCGGTGGGCGCTTCGGTCGGGGTGGAGACGGGCGGCTCGGGCGCGTCGCCGGCGCGCTCGAACCAGAGGGTCATGTCGCTCAGCTCAAGGCTGATCGTTCCGTCCGCGCGCAGAGTGACGGCGGCCTCGCCGTCCAGAATGGTCATGAGGAGCGCGAAGTCCTCCATGCGGCAGGGTACGTCGCTCATGGTCATGCCCTGCAGGGTCAGATCGCAGGTATCGCCGTAGATGGTCAGCTTGTCGCCCGACATTTCAGCGGCTTCGGCGGGAACCGTCACGCCGCCCATGCTGGCGCGCACGAGCGTCCACACGCCCCTGAGGTCGTCGATCGTGGCGCTCTCGTCTATGACCGGTACGGGCGCGGCCTGCTCCGGCTTCTCGCGGCTCAGCCTGATGAAGGAGTCGCCATCGCCGAGCAGCAGCTGGCCGTCCTGCAGCGTGCCGGTCATGTTGTCCACCACCAGCGCGCCCTCGTACATCGCGCACTGGGACGTGTCCACCTCGCCGCTCATGTTCATTTCAGCCGTGCCGTCCGCGCCGATGGTGACGGTTATTTCCATGCCCATGTCGGCCAGCGGATAGGTCACGCCCTCCATTTCCATGCTCACGCCGTACCACACGCCCAGGTATTCCTCGGGAATGTCGGCGGTCTGCGCGGCAGGCTGCTCGGTCGGCTCGGGAGTGACGTCGTCGGGCGCCTGGGTGGGCTCGGGGGTGACGCCGGGCTCGGAGGTGGCCGCAGGCGGCGCGGCGGTTTCCACGCTCGCGTCCAGCGTCAGGTAGGGAAGCAGCGCGATCACATCGGGCAGGGCGGGCTGCGCGTGGGCGCACCCTTCTGTGCTGACGGTGACCTCGCTGGGGTTCTCGCTCCAGCTCTGGCAGTTCTGGGCGTGCCTGAGGTTTTCCTCGCTCATGTCCGCGGGCACGCGAACGGTCAGCTTGGGCGCGACGTTCATCATCAGCCCCATGGGCGAGGCGGTCAGGTCGCAGCCGTCGAAGCAGATTTCGGAAAGGTTCGGGCAGTTGACGATGCAATTCTCGCCGAACTTCTTCATCTTGCCGGTGAAGTGCAGGCTGGTCAGGTTCTGGCACTCGGCAAACGCGCCGTACTCCACGCTTTCCGCGTCGGCGACGAAGGAGCTGATGCCCGCGAAGCTGAAGGCCTGCTGGCCGATCCTCATGAGATGCTCGCCGAAGTACAGGTTGCCCAGCGGGCCCGCGCTGTCGAAGGCGTAGTTGCCGATCTCGCGCACGCCGTTGACGAAGATCACGTTGTTCAGGCTGCGGCAGAGCATGAACTGATTGCCGCCGGTGGTCTCAAGGGGCGCGTAGCAGACGAAGGTCTCCAGCTGCTGGCAGTAGGCGAGCATCATGTCGGGCAGCTCCTGAATGGTTTCGGGCAGCACCAACGTGCGCAGATGCACCCACTCGGTGCGGTTGGTCTCCACGGAGGAATCGGTGTAATCATGGCAGGAGTCGAAGGCGTTATAGTTCTTGAAGCCCACCACGGTCACGCCGTCGATCTCGCGCGGCACCACCACGTCCACATCGGCACCGACGTAGGCGGAGATCAGGCCGGTGTCCGGGTCGAACTCGAAGCTCTCGGCGGGAGTCGGCTCGAAGGGCATCTTCACGAATTTGCTCACTTCGCCCTCGCGCAGCAGGGGATTGTACCACGGGCGCTCGAGGGTCTGGTTCCAGGCGGCGAGCTGCTCGTCGGTCGCGCCGGCGGACAGGCGCAGCTCGGCGCTCGTGCCCTCCACGGCGGAGAGCGGGAAGCTGCCGGCGGCCGGGATGACCAGCTGCGTCAGCTTCGTATCCGCGAAGGCCCGTTCGCCCACGGAAGCGGAGTCGCTCAGGGCGACGGTCTCCAGCGCGGAGCCCTCAAACGCGCCCGCGCCGATGGCGGCCGCGTTCGCCAGGTCGGCGGTGTGGAGCGCAGTGCCCGCAAAGGCCTTCTCGCCGATGACGGACACGTTGGTCAGGTCGGCGGCGCTGAGCGCGGTGCCCGCAAAGGCCATCTCGCCGATCTCGGTCACGCCCGCGCCCAGGGTGAGCGTGGTCACGCCGCTGCCCTCGAACATGTGCGCCGGGACAGCGCCGTTTTCGACGGTCACGTCGCTCAGGCCGGGCATATTGGCGAACACGCCCGCGGGAATGAGCGCGGGATCGCACTTGATCACCAGCTTTTTAAGTCCGGTCAGGCCGTCCAGCGCGCCCTCGCCGATTGTGGTCAGCGAATCGGGCAGGGTCAGCGATTCCAGCTGCGCGCAGCCGGCGAACGCCCGCGCGCCCAGGGTGGTCACGGAGTCGAACAGATCCACGTCCCTGAGGGAGCTGTTCATGAAGGCCTCCGCGCCGATGGTGGTGAACTCGTCGTTGTGGGAGACAGAGAAGTATTCGATGGTCTGACTGTCCTTGAACACGCCGTCGCCCAGGCCGACCACCGGCTCCTTGGAAACGGTGAGATGCGGGTGAATGCGCGTCAGCGTGCCGGTGTACGCGGTCAGCACGCGGTTTTCGTACTCATACGCGCCCTTCTCAGGCGACTGGGCGGTCGGATCCTGCGCGCGCCAGACGCGGCAGGAAAGCCCCAGCGCGTCCACGTACGCCTGCCACTGCTGCATATCCTGGCGGGTGCCGTGCGCGTTCAGGTCGATGTCGGCCAGGTAGTCGCAGCCCGCGAAGACGTTCTCGCCCAGCGTGGGCGGGGTCAGGCTCTCCAAAACGATGTACTGGATGTTGTAGTCGCCCTTGAAGGCGTACGAGCCGATCGACTCGAGCGTTGAGGGCAGATAGAGATTGGCGCCCATGTTGGCGCAGGCTTCAAACGCGTTCTCGCCGATGGTCTTGAGTCCCTCGGGCAGCGCCAGAGAGCCTTTCAGGCCGGCGAAATAGAAGGCGGACGCGCCGATATGCTCCAGGCCCTCGGGCAGCTCCAGCACGCTGCTC
>CAKUFB010000041.1 GCA_934647145.1 uncultured Clostridia bacterium | reverse complement strand
TGAAGAAGATTGTTTCTCTGCTCCTGTGCCTGGCGCTGGTGCTGGGCCTGTCCACGATGGCGCTCGCCGACGGCGAGAAGACCATCTACATCCTGACTCCCACCGAGGATCACGGCTGGACCGGTTCGGTCGCTACCTTCGCCAAGATGTCCGCCGACGAGATCAACGCCGCGGGCACCTACAAGGCTGAGGTCAAGACCGCTGCCAGCGCCGCTGAGCAGATTCCCCAGATCGAGGACATCATCGCCAACAACGCCGCCGACGTGGCCGGCGTGGTTATCCTGCCCCAGGACGACACCGTCGAGTTCGCCATCCAGCAGCTGGTGGACGCGAACATCCCCTATGTGGCCTTCGACCGCATCATCGCGGGCGTGAAGGATTCCGCCGTGGCCAACGTCAAGGGCGATAACGCCGGCGTGGGCAAGGCTGTGGCCGAGTACTTCATCTCCCTGGGCATGAAGGCCGGCGACGAGGTCATCGTGTTCGAGGGCGACACCTCCTCCGTGACCGCCGACCGCGACGCGGGCTTCACCGACTACCTCAAGGAGCAGGGCTGGACCAAGGACGACCTGGCCAAGATCACCTTCTCCGGCGCGATGAACTGGAGCCGCTCCACTGCGAAGGAATACTTCGAGTCCCTGATGAGCGACAGCAAGAACGCTTCCATCAAGTGGTTCTATTCTCAGGACGACGAGTTCGCCATGGGTATTATGGAAGCCCTGAAGGGCTCCGCCATCGACGACGCGACCAAGCAGGCGATCCTGGACAACAAGATCGTCATCTCCGCGGCGGGCGGCTCCGAGAACCTGTACAAGATCATGCGCGGCGAGGACGCCGAGTACGCCGACCTGTTCGCCTCCTTCGGCGGCCTGGCCGTGGCTACCTACAGCCCCGCGATGATTCAGGACGCCGTCAAGCTGATGGTGAATCACCTCAATGGCGAAGAGGTTGCGCAGGACTACGTCGTGCCGGTTGAGATCGTGACCGCCGAGAACGTGGCCTCCTACGTGGGCTTCAACTGATCGAACCAATAAGCGGGCGTAAGCGCCCCTCGCAAGCGGTGCTTCCGGTCAACCGGAAGCACCCTTGTTTCCACAGGCGGCAATCCGGCCGATTACACGATTGGAGACGTGGCAAAAATGAGTATCCTCGAGATGCGAGGCATTTACAAGGCCTTTGACGGCGTACCGGTGCTCAAGGGCGTCGACCTGACCATCGAAAAGGGCGAAATTCACGCCATACTGGGCGAAAACGGCGCGGGCAAGTCCACCCTGATGAACATTCTGACCGGCGTCGTGCCCATGGACGCGGGTCGCATCGTCTTTGACGGACAGCCCGTTCCGCATCCCACCGTGCCCCTGACCGAGAAGCTGGGCATCGCCTTCGTGCACCAGGAGCTCAACCTCTTCCCCACGATGAAGGCCTATGAAAACCTGTTTCTGTGCAGGGAATATACCAACCGCTTCGGCATGCTGAAAAAGCGGCAGATGATCGAGCGCGCCAGACGGCTTTTTGAGGAGCTGGACATCGACATCGAGCCGGAGGAGCTGGTGAGCGAGCTGCGCATGGGGCAGAAGCAGCTGCTGGAAATCGCCAAGGCGCTCCTGTTCGACGCGAAGCTGCTGATCCTCGACGAGCCGACGACGGCCCTTAATAACGAAGAAATCGACCACCTGTTCGGCATCCTGCGCGCGCTGCGCCAGGCGGGCAAGTCGTTTATCTTTATATCGCACAAAATGCCTGAAATTTTCGCGCTGTGCGACCGGTACACGGTGCTGCGCAACGGCGAGTTTATCGCCCAGGGCAGCATTGCGGACACCGACGCGCGGGCGCTGACCCACCTGATGGTGGGCTCCTCCTTTGACCACGGCGACGTGTACAGGAAGCGCCCGCTGGGGGACGAGGTGCTCTCTCTTCGCGGCCTGAGCGGCCCGGGGTTTGAAAACGTGACCTTCAGCGCGAAAAGGGGCGAGATCCTGGCGCTGACCGGGCTTCAGGGCTCGGGCAGCAGCGAGCTGATGCAGGGCCTGTTCGGGGCGCTGCCGATCGAGGCGGGCGAGCTCGTGATCGAGGGCAGGCGCTTTACCGGCCGCGGCATTCACCAGGCCATGCGCGCAAAGGTCGCCATGCTGCCCAGCAACCGCAAGGAAAACTCGGTCGTGCCCGACATGAGCATCCTGGAAAACATGGCGCTGTCCGAGCAGACGCTCTCCTACGCGCATCAGCACATCTCCCGCCGCGCGGAAGACGCGAGCTATGAGCGCATGAAAAAACTGCTGGGCATCAAGGCGGGCAGGCCGTCCGACGGCATCACCTCGCTCTCCGGCGGCAACCAGCAGAAGATCTTTCTGGCCAAGTGGCTGCTGACCGAGGGCGAAATTCTGCTGCTGGACAACCCGACGCAGGGCATCGACGTGGGCAGCAAGGCGGAAATCTACCAGCTGATTCTCAGGCTGGCCGAGGCCGGTAAGACCATCCTGATCAACACGCTCGAAATCAGCGAGATTCAGAAGGTGGCGGATGAGTGCGCTGTCTTCTACGACGGCCGCCTGCTCGCCATCCTGCCGCACGATCAGATCGACGAGCAGACGGTGATGATGTACTCAACCAACGCGGTTGAAACGATGGAGGGACGCGAACATGACTGAGAAGAAAAACTCCCCGCACAAGGTACTTTCCCGCATCTGGTCGGGCTACAGCTTTATCTTCATTTTTGCCGTGATTTTTCTGGCCTACTACCTGGTCAACCCCAATCTGACCTGGGTGGGCGTGATGAACATCCTCAGGCACTCGGCGGTCGTCGGCATCATCGCGCTGGGCGCGGGTCTGATCATCATCACCGGCCAGATCGACCTGTCGGTCGGCTCGATGCTGGCGTTTGTGGGCGGCTTCACGGTCATGACGTTCAACCTGACCAACAGCATACTGCTCGCCTTCCTGGCGGCGGTCGTGTGCGGCGGACTGTGCGGCCTGTTTAACGGCGTGCTGGTGGGCAAGGCCAAGATGCCCGCGTTCATCGTCACCCTGGCCACCATGCTGATTTACCGCTCGCTGACCCGCTTCATCTGCCATGAGATTCCCGTCGCCATCTCGGGCGGCAGCAACAGCCTGTTTAAACTGCTCTCAACCGACAGCCTGTACAAGTCCTTCTTCAGCTTCGGCAACAGCAAGCTGCTCACCATTCCGGTAACCGGCCTGTTCCTGATTGTACTGACCGTCGCCGTCGTCTACGTGACCACCTGCACCAAGTTCGGCAAGCAGCTCTACGCGGTGGGCAGCAACGAGCGCGCGGCGCGCCTGTCGGGCATCAATGTGGATGGCGTGCGCATCGCGGTGTTCGTGATCACCGGCGTGCTGACCGGCGTGAGCGCCTTCCTCTGGATCAGCATGAACGCCTCGGTCGATCCGGCCACCACCGGCGGCAGCTACGAGATGTACGCCATCGCGGCGGTCGTGCTGGGCGGCATCGCCATGTCGGGCGGCAGGGGAAAGTGCGTGGGCATACTCTTCGGCGTGATGTCCTACACGGTCATCGACAAGATCATCGTCGCGCTCAAGATGAACACGCTGCTCAACGACACGGTCAAGGGCACGATCCTGATCGTCGCCATCATCGTGCAGACCATGGCGCCGGTCATCAGGGAGCACATCCAGGCCAGGCGCCGCCGCCGCCTCAGCTGAGCCTTCTACGGGACAGGGAACCGATGTAAGTCGGCTCCTTTCCTTTTTCTCAAGCCGCCGTCAACGCACCGATCCTGCCGAAAGGAGACCTGCGCGATGTCGTATCTGCTCTATCTGAAACGGTCTTTTACCCGCAGTCCCCGCCGCCACGCGACGCTGCCTGCCGTGCTGACCTGCGCGTTTCTGCTGCCCCTGCTGCTCGCCATTTATCGGGACAGCTGTGCCTATGGGACACGGCAGGATCTTCTGACCCGATCGGCGGGCGAAACCTATCACATCGGGAACGCGGCGGAAGCGGACGCGGCATGTTTCAAGGACATTCCGGGACTGTCCGCGCCCGTGTACCGCGACGGCGTGATCTATCTGCGCGTACTGTCGGACGAGGAATGGAAAAATCACGAGCGCATGCTTGCATACGATCAGGCCATTCACGAGCGGATTGAAGCCTCGGGAAACGAGCGGCTGATCTCAGCGCGCTTCAGTTATGAATACGCCCACGGCATATCCACCGATCCGGCTCACTATTCGCAGCAGCGGATACTGCTTCTGCTCAATGTGCTGGCGATCATCCTTTCGACCTGCGTGGTGTATTCCGCCTACCAGAGTCACCTGCGGCGCTTTTCCGCCGACGTAGGCACGCTGCGCGCCTGCGGGGCCAGCCGCCGGCAGATCGGCGTTCTGTTCATTGCCGAGTTTTTGCTGGTGTTCCTGTCCTCGGGGATCTGCGCTGTGCTGATTTCCGTGCTTACGCTGAAGGCGCTGTTCAAGGCGTTTCTGGAAATCCGGCACGAGAGCCTCGCGTGGCTGATTTTCCACGTGGAGCCGCTGAGCATCCTGCTCAACCTGGCCATCTTCTTCGTGACGCAGGGGCTGACGCTGGGCATGGCGCTGCGCAGATACGGACGCGAGTCCGCGCAGGCGCTGCACAGCGAGGCGGGGCGTGCCGGAAAGCTCGGGCGCAGGCGAAGCGCGCTCCGGCAGTGCGCCACGCCGGCGGCAACCCTCTGCCGCCTGTGGCGCGGCCGCACCAACCACTGCCTGCGTTCCTGCGTCAGGGTGTCTGTGCCCGTCGTGACGGTGTTCCTGCTGCTGTTCAATGTCCTCAGCATCTCCCTGCGGGTTACGGGCGGGGAAGAGGAATACGGACTGCGGCTCTCCTGCAAGAGGGAATTTGCCTTTGACGAAACTGACATGGCGTATGTGGCGTCTCTTGAGGGCGTGAAGCAGATCGTTCCCGTCTATCGGCTGCTGGACTATATCCTGCTGCCGGAATCTTCGGACGAAGTAGGGCAGACGCCGCGCATTCGCCCCTACAGCAGCCTGGACACATCGACGCGGACTCTGTCGGGGCATGAGATTGCCGTCAGCAGCCGGGCGGGGAGCGGCTATGACGTGGGGGATGAGCTGCGGCTCTGCCGATCGGAAGCGTATTATGACGATTCCGGCTGGGTCACACAGCCTTCCCCGGAGGACGTGACGGTTTTGACGGTCGCCGTGCTGACGAACGAAAAACCGTCCGGCCCGATGCCGGATATTTATATAAGCGACGAGCTGTATGCGGAAATGATCGCATCGGAGCCGGTCACGGGCCTTGAGATTGCGCTGACAGACCCTGCCCTGAACGCGCAGGTCGAAGCGTCGCTGAGGGCGCGCTTTTCAGGCGCGGAATACGCACTCACCAACAGGCAGTCCGGCGCGGATTTTCTGCGCGGACTCTCCTCAGGAGTCTACCTGCTGCTGGGTTATCTGTTTGCGGCGCTGCTCCTGCTCGTGCTGCTGATACTCTACGTCCGTCTCTGCGACTATATCGAGAGCAGCCGCCCTCTCATTCGCTCCCTGCACCTGCTCGGCGCGTCGAAGCGGACGCTGTATCGCTCCTATATCGGACAGGCACAGGCTGCCGCGATGGCCGCTGTGCTCGCGCCGTTTCTTATCAGTCTGCTGCTGACCGCGGCGCTGTGCATCTGGCAGAAGGCGCCGCTGGCGCTTCATGGCGGCATGCCTGCCGGCTACGCGGCCTCGGCGGCCATGCTGTTGGCAGTTTACCTAAGTCCCGTGCGGCGCTCGCTGAATCGAGTGCTGCGCACGCTGTAATCGTGGCGAGAGGAGGCATATTTTATGAATGCGGTTGCTGTCAGCGAGCTGACCAGGGTGTATCGACAGGGCGACGAGCTGGTTCGCGCGGTAGACCATGTCAGCTTTACCATTGCTCAGGGGGAGATGACGGCCATCGTCGGCCGCTCCGGCTCGGGCAAAACCACCCTGCTGAACCTGATCGCCGGCGTCGAGCATCCCACCTCCGGCAGCGTGGAGATCGGCGGCGTGAACATCAGCGCGGCCGACGACGAGACGCTTTCGAGGATTCGCCGGCAGAAGATCGGCTATATCTTTCAGGATTTCAACCTGATTCCCATCCTGACGGCGGAAGAAAACATCATCATGCCGCTGCTGCTGGATTCCAGGCGGCCGAATAAGGAAAAGCTCCGGTCGCTGGCGCGGTTTTTAGGCATTGAAAACCGGCTGAAGCACCTACCGGGCGAGCTGTCGGGCGGGCAAAGGCAGCGCGTCGCCATCGCGCGCGCCCTGATCGGCGACCCGGTCATACTCCTTGCCGACGAGCCCACCGGAAATCTCGATAAAAGCGCCGCGGACGAGATCATGGAGCTGCTGCTTTCCATCAATCGCCGCGGAAACACCGTGTTGCTGGTGACGCATGAGGAGCGGTATGCCGGGCTGTGCAGAAGAAGGATTCGGCTCAGCGACGGGAAAATCGCGGAATAAAGCAAATGAGCGCTCACGCTGGCTGTGAGCGCCTCTTTTTCGGCGGCAGATACTTGACAACGCAAACAATTGGTGCTACAATCATGCTATCGCAACGCCGTCAGGCGCGATTTTTTACGCAGGAAAAGAGGAGCGCGCATGGATATATTTGCGCGGCTGTTCGGGGTCAGGGACGACCAGGGACAGCCGATTGAGGTCAATCAGTTAAAAAAGCTGTACAGACAAAGCCTGTCGATCGCCTGGCCCTCCACTGTGGAAGGGGCGCTTCTGAGCATCATCAGCTCGGTCGATACGATGATGGTGGGCACGCTGGGCGCGGCGGCTATCGCGGCGGTGGGGCTGACCAGTCAGCCGCGCATGATCCTGCTCATCTGCGCGCAGGCGCTGTGCGTGGGCACGACGGCGCTGTGCGCCCGCAGGAAGGGCGCACAGAACCCCGCGGGCGCGAATTCCTGCCTGGCGCAGTCGCTGGGCGTGGTCACGGCGCTGGGCGTTCTGATGATGCTGATGGGCTATTTCGGCGCGGACTGGTTCATGCGGCTGGCCGGCGCGAACGAGGACACGCTGGAAATGAGCGTGGATTACTTTCGCATCATCAGCCTGGGCATACCGCTCAACTGCTGGTCGCTGTGCATCTGCGCGGCGCTTCGCGCCATCGGACACACGCGCATCACGATGGTCAGCAACATGGTCGCCAACCTGGTCAACGTCTGCCTGAACTACCTGCTTATCGGCGGGCACCTGGGCTTTCCGGCGCTGGGCGTGCGCGGCGCGGCAATTGCGACCGTGTGCGGCACGGCGGTGGGCTGCGCCATCGCCATAGGCAACGTGACCCATCGCCACGGCTATTATCACCTGTCCCTGCCTCATTTCGACCGCGAGACGCTGGGCGGCCTGGTCAAGATCGGCTCCGGCTCGATCCTCGAGTCGGTCTGCCTGCGCCTAGGCTTCCTGATTTCCGCGCGCCTGATTGCGGGCATCGGCACCGTGGCCTTCGCCGCCTATCAGATCGTCAATCAGGTGACCGGCCTGTCCTTCACCGTGAGCGACGGCATCGCCTCGGCCGGCACGGCGCTGGTGGGGCAGAGTCTGGGCGCGAAGCGGCGCGACCTGGCCATGGCCAACGTGCGCGTCAGCCGAAAGATCAGCGTGGTCGCGGCGCTGCTGCTCATGGCGGCGATCATCCTGCTCAGGCGGCCGCTGGCGCTGCTGTTCACCAGCGACGAGCAGATCATTTTCAACGTTTCGCTGTCCTTCTTCGTGGTCGCGACCGGCTTTTTGCCCCAGAACGGCCGCGTGGTCTACTCCGGCTGCCTGCGCGGCGCGGGCGACGTGCGCTATGTGGCGATCTGCTCGCTGATCAGCGTGGCCATCCTGCGCCCGGTGCTGACCTGGCTGTTCTGCTATCCGATGAACGCGGCGCTTCCGCACCTGTACCTGGCGGTCGCCGGCCCCTGGATTGCGTTCGTGATCGACGCGTTCGTGCGCGACGGCCTGCTGTATGCCCGTATACGCAAAGGAAAATGGCTGGATATTCGCCTTTCCTGACAAACACAGCCCCCGGAGCGATGAACTCCGGGGGCTGTCGATTCAGGCTTCATAGCTTGCCTGTACGCGGACGCTTTGTCCAGACAGGCGCAGCAGAATCGTCGTGCGCGCCTGATCGGCCGGGTTGCCAGGGGTCTGCGCCGTGTAGACCGTCGCTTTTTCCAGCGTATCGGGCGCGATTCGCACGGACAGCGTCCTTCCGCCCTTCTCGCAGCGCGCCTCGAACGCCTTTGCGTCCGGATAGCGGCGCACCTGCCTGAGCTGGTCGTAGCAGGGATCGCAGCCGCGCAGACTGTCCGGCAGGCCGCCCTGCGGAAGCGTTACCTTCCCGTCAAGGTGCAGCGCCCAGTCGAAGGTATGCGCGTCCTTCGCCTCAATCCGCAGCTCATCGCGCAGCGTATTTCCCTCCCGCGTCAGCGTCCGCGACGCGCGCACCCCGTCGTAAATCCCGTCCGCCTCGCCGCGCACGCCGTCCGGTATGGATTCCACCCGCCCGAATAGCGCCCTTCGCGGCTGAGTGCGGCCGTCCATCAGAAAGGTATTGTGGCACAGCGCGCTGTCGTAGTAGACGCGCGTCAGCGGATGGCCGTAGCCCGGCGTGCCCAGATCCTCTGAAAACGGAGCCAGCACGATGGACAGACCGTCCTGATGTATGTGGCTGTCGGTCAGCGAACCGCACTTGAGCAGCACATGCATCGGTCGGTTCATGACGGCCAGGCAGGTCGCAGGAAACAGGCAGACGTCGGGACGCGGCGCGTCCTTTTGCTCAAGGCCGGCTTCCTCGTAAAACGCCAGCGCGGCGGCCGTTTCCAGGCGCTCGGGCGCGCGGGCGTACACGGCGCGAAGCTGACCGACCGTACAGGCTGTGGGCGCTATGCGGTGCGCGCAGAGAATCTGCTCGCAGTAGGCGCCGATATCCATCGGATACCAGCCGTCGTTGATTGACGGCACGTTCCAGCCGTCCGCAGAAAGCTGCGCCGGAGCCTGATACGCCCTGCGCAGGCAGTCGAACAGCTCGTCCTTCTCCCGCTTTTCTCTGAAAAACGCCAGAAATTCCGTCAGCGCCTGGGTCGCATAGTAGTGATAGTGCAGCGAGCCTTCATGCCAGACGCCGTCCCGCGTGTATCCCTTTTCCACCTGCGCGCGCACGCCGAACTCGCCCTCAAGCGCCCTCTGGAGCAGCGCGTCGTCCTCAAAAAACAGCGCGACCGCGCCCACTGCGCATTGAATCCACAGCGAGATGTTGTGTATGTCCTGAGCCTGAGGGGCGATCAGCTCTGTGAGCGGACGATACAGCTCTCGATACCAGCGTTCAAGCCTGCCCGCGGGCAGGTTTTCCTTTCCCAGCACGTTCAGCGCGCGCAGCGTATCCAGCGCCCAGACGGCCTCGTCCAGGCTTTGCGCCCCGATTTTTCCTTTGCCGCACCGCTCGCCGTGAACCGCGAACGCGCCGTAGTTTGCCGCGTAAAAATCGACAAATCTCACCACATAGTCGCGCGCCGCCAAATCCCCGGCGTAGCGATAAGCCGCCGCCGACGCGAGCAGGTCGCGCGCCGCCTCGCATCGATACCACTGCACCCACGCCTCGTCCAGCTTCCGGCCCGACGCCCTTGCGCCGCAGTGCGGACAGACATACTCGCCGTTCGGCGCATAACGGTATTCCATTTTCATCTGACTGGCGCAGGCCGGGCACACAAACTCGTGCCCCCAGCCGCTCAGACGGCTCGGATCATCCTCGAAACGCTTCTGCCAGAACGCGCTCTTTTCCCGCACCCCGCTTAGCGCCCGGGCGAAGACCTCGCGCCCGGCGGTCAATTCACGGACTTTTTCCACGCCGTTGCAGTAGCGGTACATCCTCATCGCCTCGCTTCTTTTGTTTGCTTTATTATATACCCTCTCAGGCGTTGGCGCAATATCCTCTGCGCTTTTTTCGACAGCAGGCGATGATTGGCACGGCGTACGTCGAAAAACGCACGTTTTGTCCCAGGTCGAAGTGGTCGATCGCCTTGATCAGGCCGATGCACCCCACCTGAAACAGGTCGTCCACGCTCTCTGCGCGCCCCTGAAAGCGCTGAATCACGCTCAGCACCAGCCGAAGATTCCCCTGAATGAATGTCTGCCGCGCCTGCTCGTCGCCTTTTTGCGCCCTTGCCAGCATTTCCCGCGCCGCCTCGCCCCGGATCACCGGCAGCGTCGAGGATTCCACGCCGCAGATTTCCACCTTGCCTGTCGCCATATCAAACCGCCTCCTCCGTCTTTCTCCGTATTTATGCCCGAAAGGAAAGACGGCTATGCGCCCGCTCAGGCCATCTTTTCCATGTCGGTCTGCAGCTGATGGATGATGCGCTTTTCAAGGCGCGAAATATAGGACTGGGAGATGCCCATCAGGTCGGCGACCTCTTTCTGCGTGTGCTCCCGCCCGTTCATCAGGCCGTATCGCAGCGAGATGATCTTCTTTTCGCGCGGATCGAGGTTGGCGACGGCCATGTACAAAAGCTGCTTCTCCACGTCCGCGTCCAGCTGCTTGCTCACCAGGTCGGCCTCGGTGCCCAGCACGTCGGAAAGCAGCAGCTCGTTGCCGTCCCAGTCGGTGTTGAGCGGCTCGTCCAGCGAAACCTCCAGCCGCCGCTTGCTGTTGCGCCTGAGCACCATCAGGATTTCGTTCTCGATGCAGCGCGAGGCGTAGGTCGCCAGCTTGATATTCTTGTTCGGGTCAAAGGAACCGACCGCCTTGATCAGGCCGATGGTGCCGATCGAGATCAGATCCTCAATGCCGATGCCGGTGTTCTCGAATTTCCGGGCGATGTAGACCACCAGGCGCAGGTTGCGCTCAATCAGCGTCGCGCGGACGGCCTGTTCATTACTGGTTTGCATGTTTTCCATCAGTGAACGCTCCTCTTCTTTGGTCAATGGGGGCGGCAGTGTGTCGCTGCCTCCGATGTAGAGTATGGATTCCCGCTTCATACGGGAGATAAACCGAACGATGGTGTGCCTGATTCCCGCCTTCATACGAACGCTCCTTTACAAAAGATTTCTCTGACGCTTCTCGCGAAATCCCTTGTACCTCACGCCTCGTCGAAGATGCCGACCGGGGCAATCGCCTGATGCTCTCCGGACAGGGTATGCTCGCAGGGCGCCACGAAGACGTCTCCCGCCGGAAACAGGCGTCCACTGCGCACGATCTGCAGCCGCCGCGCAGGCAGGCAGATCAGCTCTCCGCTGCTGCCCAGCGAGCGAAAGCGAACCGGGCGCCCCTGCCCCTCGAGCCTGTCCAGGGTTCGCCTGCCGAGCGCCCTTTCCAGGCATTCCCGCTCGACGAGCAGCACCGGCAGCCCGGAGAGCGGCTCGTGCAGGCGATTGCCGCTGTCCACCAGCGCGCACACCTCGACCTGTCCTCCGGAAAAGTCCAGCCTGAGCCGCACCTCCCGCACCTCCCGCGCGCTGCGCCTGCAGCCCGTGAAGAGCGCATAGAGCAGCATCGCCGCCAGGAACAGCGCGGGACTGGAGCGCCTCAGCGCCAGTTGAATTCCTCCCGCCAGTCCTGAGCAGACCGCAAGGCTTGCGCACAGCCTCGCGCGCTTTCTCAGGCTTCCCGGCGGGCAGGCCACCAGGCACATGGCGATCAGGCAGCCCAGCGCGCACGCGGGCGATCTCGGCCAGGCTTTTTTCGACGCATAGGCGAACAGCGCGTAGAGCGTGCCCAGCAGCGCCGCGCCCAGCACCCGCCCCGGCAGCACCCGGCCCACGGCTCGCGTCGAAACGGCCAGCAGCATCAGGTTCGCGGCAAAGTTGGTCAGCAAAAAACGCTCGATGCTCACGGCCATCCTCCCCTCGCCACGCCTGGAATTATATCGTTTTTTCGGTTCGAAACACGTCGCTCGCCGTCGATACTTTTTGTCGAAAATCGACACGGAAACTTCCTGAAAATATAGAAAAAACAGCCCATGCAGAACCGAATGATTCGATTTGAGCTGTTAACGTGTCGAAAACCGTGTCGATACCGCCCTTTGCGCCTCGAAATTCGACAAAATAAAACGCCCGTCCCTTTTCTATTGACAAAGGGCGGGCGCAACGGTATAATCGGCGTATCGAAAACTGCTGTGCTGAAAAGGAAGTCTTCTATGAAAACGGTGAAAAAATACCTGAAGCCCGTGCTGCTTCAGATATTGGTCATCTCGCTGCTTGCCGCCGCGGTGCCGCTTTCGGCCATACTGTGCGGGCTGAACGCGATTCTTACGATCGGATACTGGATTTTACTGCCGGCGGCCGGCTTTCTGACGGCGCTGCGCACGGCGCGCCGGGGATTGAGCTGCTACCTGGCCTGGATTGCGCCGCCGGTCATCATGAGCGCGGTGCCCTGGCTGCTGATCGGCTATCCGCCCTACGCGGGCAGCATGCTGCTTTGCGCGCTCACCTCGATGCTCGGCGCGGCGACCGGCGATGTGATCAACCGGCGAAAGGAAGAGGAAGAATGAACGGCGATCTGATACTGACCTGCGACGCGGGTACCAGCTCCATCAAGTGTTCCGTCTTTTCCGCGCAGGGCGAGGCGCTGCATACCGCCTCTGAGCCCTATGAGACCGTTTTTCCGCAGCCCGGCTGGGCGCAGCAGGCCGTCGAGCCGATTGCCCGCGCGATGTTTTCCTGCATCCGGACGCTGCTTGAACAGGCGAGTCCCTCGCGCATCGCCGTGGTCGGCCTGTCCGGCACGATGAACGGCTGCATCCCGGTGGATGAAACGGGACGCGCGCTGCACGACAACATCATCCACTCGGACGCGCGCGCCGCCGAGTCTCTGGATGAAATCCGCGCGGTCATGTCCGAGCGCGACTTTTACCGGCTCACCGGCAACCGCATCGACTTTCACGCCACGCTGCCCAAGATTCTGTGGCTGCGCAGGCACTGCCCGGACGTATTCGCCCGCGCGCGGTATTTCCTCAACACCAAGGACTATCTCTACGCCTGCCTGACCGGCCGCGCGGGCTGCACCGACTACAGCGACGCCGGCCTTTCCCTGGCGCTGGATATTCGCCGGCGCGACTGGGCGCACGATCTGCTGCGGGAGCTGAACCTGGACGAAGTCCGCATGCCCCGCCTGCTGTGCGGTCACGACGTGAGCGGGCGCGTCACGGCGCGGGCAGCCTCGCTGTGCGGCCTGCTCGAGGGCACGCCGGTGGCAATCGGCGGCGGGGACGGCGCGTGCGCGGCTCGAGGCTCCGGCCTGTACGCCCCCGGCAGCGCCTACTGCTGCATCGGCTCGAGCGCCTGGATCAGTCAGCTCTCCGAGCAGCCGGTTGACGACCCGAAGGCGCGCCTGTTTCACTATGTCGACCTGGACGGCCGTTCCATCCTGTGCTGCGGCACGGTGCAGTGCGGCGGCGACGCGCTGAACTGGGGCGTTCGCAACCTGCTGGGCGACCGGGGGCCGCTTCCCGAGGCGCTCTCCCGCGCCGAAGCGATGGCGCGCACGGCTGCGCCGGGCGCGGAGGGCGTGTACTTCCTGCCCACGCTGATGGGCGAGCGCACCCCCTACTGGGATCCGCACACGCGCGGCAGCCTGCTGGGCTTCACGCTCTACCACACGCCCGCCCATATCGCCCGAGCGCTCTATGAAGGCGTGGCCTACGCGCTCTCCGGCTGCGCAGGCATACTGGACGAGTGCGGCCTGCCGGTAAAGTCACTGATGCTGGTGGGCGGCGGAGCCAGATCCGCGCTCTGGGCCGATATGCTCGCCTCGATGATCGGCGTACCCGCGCGCGTTCACGCCTACCCGGCCAGCGCCACCAGCCTGGGCGCGGCGATTGCGGCGGGCGTGGGCGTGGGTCTGTTTAAGAGCTATCATCAGGCCGCAGGCGTCGTCCGCGCCGCCTCCGAGCATCCGGTCAACCCCGAGTGGCAAGCCGCCTACAGGCCCTGTCAGGCGCTCTACGCGCAGCTCTACGATCGCCTCTCTCCGCTCTTCGATCAGATCGCGGCGCAATGAAAACCCACCTTCTCGGCCAAAGGTCCTGTTTATACGAGACGCCCCTCCGCTCTGCGGAGGGGGCGCGATTTTTTCAGGGTCAGGCGGGCTTGTGGAGGTAGACCTTGATGCCGCGGCGCTCGTAGGGCTCGGCGTGTACCTGCACGGGCCGCGCCGTGTCGAACTCGGGGGCGTAGGTCATGC
>CAKUFB010000040.1 GCA_934647145.1 uncultured Clostridia bacterium | reverse complement strand
GATTTGAGCCGCGGCACCTGGCCGGGGAGCTTGCTTCCCCGTCCACCAGCTTGTCAAAACCTTTTTTGACAAGCTGAAAGGCCGCTCCCATTGGGAGCGACCCCTGTCATCCTGTGTAAAAAGTCCCAAGAGTGCCGTCCGGCAGACGCTTTTTCACCCGCCGCTCAGGCAGGGCGGAGACCTGCGGCTGCTTACTGCCTTCCCCTGGCCAATCATGGGGGGCCTGACATCTGCATACCGACCCGGAATCCTTTTGTGAAGATGTGGGTAAAAGCGAAAACCGTGGCGCACACCTCAGGATGAATTTGATTATACCGTCTGACCGGCTTTTTGTCAAGAGGGTAATTGCCTCCTCAGCCCCCAAAGGAGATCAGGTGGAGCTGGGCGGGCGCGCCGACGCGCAGCGGGATGCGGCTGGTTCCGATCCCGTTGGAGACCAGTACGGGCACGTTTTCGACCCGATACAGGCCGCTTACGAGCTTCTTTTTTCCCTTGAGCTCCCTGCATTCCATGCCCAAAACGGAAAACGGATTCAGGCCGAAAAGATTCCACTGGCCGCCGTGCGTGTGACCCGCGAGCATCAGGTCGGGCCGGCGCGCGCAGCAGGAAAGGTGGGTGTAGGCCAGGCGGGGGTGGTGGGAGAGGAGGAGGCGCACGTCGTCCTCCTGCGCGTCCGCGAACAGACAGCCGCCGGGAGAGCCGTGCTTCCAGTCGTCCAGCGCGCCGATGCAGAACGCGCCGCCCCGGCAGGGAACGCGCACCGAGCGGTTGACCAGCGGGGTCACGCCGTGCGCGCGCATGCACTCGGCCGCATCGGCCAGGTTCATGCCGAAGCACTCGCGGTCGTTGTTGCCGATCGCGCCGAACATGCCCAGCGGCGGGCGCAGGCGCGCCTGAACCTGCGAGAAGAACAGCTCCTGCTCCGCGCGGGTTTCGGCGTAGTCGCCGCCCCACAGGATCAGGTCGGGCGAAAGCGCGGCCATCTGGGACAGCAGGCGGGACAGGCTCCTTTCGGGGAACATCCAGCTCACGTGTATGTCGCTTGCGAACAGCACCCGAATTTCGCCGCGAAAAAAGGCGCCGCCGGGCGCGTCAGGCCGAAGCCTGCACACCTGCGCACGCCTGAAAAAGAGCGGACTTTCGACGAAGGCCATTATTCCTGAGTCCCCTTTTTGCGCTCGGCCGCCTCGTTCAAAAGCGCGTTGGTGATGGCGATGGCGACCGGTGCGCCGCCCTTGCGCCCGCGCACCACGATGCAGTTGAGGCCGCTGTCCCACAGCTTTTCCTTCAGCTCCACGACGCTGGCGAAGCCGTTGGCCGCGGCGATGATGGTGACCTCCTGCAGGGGGTTCTGCTCGTGCATCTGCAGCAGGCGGTTAAGCGCCATCGGCGCGCTGCCCACCACGATGAGCTTGGGGCCGGAAAGGGTCATGGCGCGCTCTACGGCCAGCTCGGCGCGGGTAATGCGCTTCTGCATGGCGCCGGTCATGACCATGGGGGAGTCGATGAAGCACTCCATGTTCACGTTCAGCTGAGCGGCCGCGCGCCGGTCAAGCCCCGCCAGGATCAGGTTGGTATCCGTGACGATGGTCATGCCCAGCTTCATCTGCCGCTCGATGCGGTTGACCACGCCGGCGCTGAAGTGGGTGCACTGGCGCAGGGTGGCGTCGCCGGTCTCGGCTTCGATCCGGCGCAGGAGGTTGTCCGCCTCCTGAGAATGGTACTGACCGCGGGAGTTCATGCGCTCCAGGGTCAGCCGGCTCATTTCATTTCCCGTGCTATGATACATAAGAACATCTCTCCGTACTGATCTGAATCACTCAGGTCTGATTCTTTCATGGGCGCGCAGGCGATGGATTTCTCCGCCGCCTGCGTGCAGGATGGTCAAAACTAATGTGCAGTATATCAGCCGGGTATTGTTATGTCAAGCGCCTTAAAATGAAATTCGCGTGGACCATCTCCATTTTACATCAATTCAATCGTCAGTTCACCGTCTCGAACGTCGGCCTTCAGGCGCGAGCGGGGCGGGATGTCCTCGGAGAGAATCTTACGGGCCAGCATGGTTTCAAGCGTCCGCTGCAGATACCTCTTGATCGGGCGCGCGCCGAAGCTGGGATCGTAGGAGTTGTCCAGGATGTAGTCGACCGCCGCGTCGGTGACCTCGAGCGAGAGCTGCTTGTCGGCCAGGCGCCTGTTCAGGCCGTCGATCATCAGCCGGACGATCTGGTGCAGCTGCTCGCGGAAGAGCGGCTTGTAGAACACGATTTCGTCCAGTCGGTTCAGGAACTCGGGGCGGAAGTGGCGATGCAGCTCGGCGTCGACCTGCCTGCGAACCTCTTCGGTGATGTCGCCGTTTTCCTCGATGCCGTCCAGTATGTACTGGGAGCCCAGGTTGCTGGTCAGGATGATGATGGTGTTCTTGAAGTCCACCGTCCGGCCCTGAGAGTCGGTGATGCGGCCGTCGTCGAGCACCTGAAGCAGGATGTTGAACACGTCCGGATGCGCCTTTTCGACCTCGTCGAACAGCACCACGGAGTAGGGATGCCTGCGAACCGCCTCGGTCAGCTGGCCGCCCTCGTCATAGCCCACGTATCCTGGCGGCGCGCCGATCAGACGGGATACCGAGTACTTCTCCATGTATTCGGTCATGTCGATGCGCACCATGTTGTTTTCGTCGTCGAACAGCGCCTCGGCCAGCGCCTTGGCCAGCTCGGTTTTGCCCACGCCGGTCGGGCCCAGGAACAGGAACGAGCCCAGCGGCCGGTTCGGATCCTGAATGCCCGCGCGGGAGCGCAGGATGGCCTCGGAGACCTTCTGGACGGCCTCGTCCTGACCGATGACCCGCTTGTGCAGGATTTCAGGCAGGCGAAGCAGCTTCTCGCGCTCGCCCTCCATCAGCTTGCTCACCGGGATGCCCGTCCAGCGGGAGACGATTTTGGCGATTTCATCCTCGCCCACGCGGTCGCGCAGGTAGGTCGCCGTGTTGTTCTTTTCGGCCTGCTCCAGCTGAGCGGTCAGCTTGGGCAGCTCGCCGTATTTGAGCTCGGCCGCGCGGCTCAGGTCGTAGTTGCGCTGCGCCAGCTCGATTTCGGCGTTGACGCGCTCGATTTCCTCGCGGATCTTCTGCACGCCGCCGATCGACTGCTTCTCGTTCTCCCAGCGCGCCTTCATGCCGTTAAAGGTCTCGCGCAGCTCGGAGAGCTCCTTGCGAATCTCGGCCAGGTGCTCCTGCGAAATCGCGTCGGTTTCCTTTTTCAGGGCGTGCTCCTCGATCTCGTGCTGCATGATCTTGCGGCGGATGTCGTCCAGCTCGGTGGGCATGGAGTCCATCTCGGTGCGGATCATGGCGCAGGCCTCGTCGACCAGGTCGATGGCCTTGTCGGGCAGGAAGCGGTCGGTGATGTAGCGGTTGGAGAGCACGGCCGCGGCGATGAGCGCCTGGTCCTGAATCTTCACGCCGTGGAACACCTCGTAGCGCTCCTTCAGGCCGCGCAGGATGGTGATGGTGTCCTCGACCGTCGGCTCCTCGACCATGACCGGCTGGAAGCGGCGCTCGAGCGCGGCGTCCTTTTCGATGTACTTGCGGTACTCGTCCAGCGTGGTCGCGCCGATGCAGTGGATTTCACCGCGCGCCAGCAGCGGCTTGAGCAGGTTGCCCGCGTCCATCGAGCCCTCGGTCTTGCCCGCGCCCACGATGGTGTGCAGCTCGTCGATGAACAGGATGATCTTGCCCTCGCTCTTCTGGATCTCGCCCAGCACCGCCTTCAGGCGCTCCTCAAACTCGCCGCGAAACTTCGCGCCGGCGATCAGCGCGCCCATGTCCAGCGAGAAGATCTTGCGATCCTTCAGGCCGTCCGGCACGTCGCCGGCCACGATGCGCTGCGCCAGACCCTCCGCGATGGCCGTCTTGCCCACGCCGGGCTCGCCGATCAGCACGGGGTTGTTCTTGGTCTTGCGCGACAGGATGCGGATGACGTTTCGAATCTCGGAGTCGCGGCCGATGACCGGGTCGAGCTTCTGCCTGCGCGCCAGCTCGACCAGCTCCTGGCCGTACTTCTTCAGCGCGTCGTAGGTGGACTCGGGCGAGTCGCTGGTCACGCGGGTGTTGCCGCGCACCTCCTGCAGCGCCGCCAGGAACTTGTTTTTCTGCACGCCGCACTCGCGCAGGATGCGCTTCGTGGAGTCGTTGGCCTTCTCCATCAGGCCCAGGAACACGTGCTCGACGGACACGTATTCGTCGCGCATGGTTTCGGCCTGGCGCTCGGCCTCGTTGAGGGCCTGCTCCACGTCAGCAGAGATATAGACCTTGCCCGGCTCGCGGCCGCTGCCCGAAACCTTGGGCTGCCGCTCGATTTCGCGCTGCGAGGCCTCCTTGAGGCCCTGCACGTTCATCTTGCGCATCAGCTCGCCGATCAAACCCTCCTCCTGATCGAGCAGGGCGTAGAGCAGGTGAGCCTGCTCAATCTGCATATTTTGATATTCCAGTGCGATCGACTGAGCGGCCTGAATGGCCTCCATCGATTTCTGAGTGAATTTTTGTGCGTTCATTGAATCTCCTCCTGACAGGATGGGATTGTCTCTGAATGTCTTTGACTTTCTTTGACCTTTCTAATTATAGTCAGGATGAGCGAACTGTCAAGTAGATTTACATATGTTTAACAATTATTTTTTTCCTGAGCAGCAGCTGAACGAGCGAGGCGAGCAGCACGTACAGGCAGCCCCAAAAGCGGCAGGTATTGAAGGAGGGACAGGAGAAGCAGCCTTTCCCGGCGAGCTCCGTCCAGGCGGTATGCGCCGCGTGCTGTTTATAGCATACCGGCGCGCCTCCCGGCAAATGAAAACGCGAAACCGCCCGCGCCTGAGCGTGCAGGCGGGGCGGCGGACGGAACGCATGCGGGTGAAACGCGCGCAGGCGGGTTACTTGATCTTCGCGCTGTTGTTGACAGACAGCTTGACCTTCGGGCTGGTCTTCCACCTCAGGTTCCAGACGTTGTCCACATGGTCGGAGAAGCCCAGGCACTCCACCGTGACGGTGTAGGTGCTGTTTTTCTTGAGCTTGAGGGAAGCGGTCTTGTTGAAGGGATAGTTGACGACCGCGCTCTGGGAGTCACTGCCGCTGGTTGCGGTGATTAGGAACTTACCGTACCAGCTCCTGGTGACGGTTTTGGTGGTTTTCCTGAGTGCGTTTTTCCAGGCGGTCGCCGAGACCTTGCCGGCCGACTGGGACACCTTGAGCGTCGCGTCCTTTTTGCCGGTGGTGATGGTGTAGGCGGCGCTGCCGGTGCCCTTGTAGGACTTGCTGGCGGCGAAGGCGGTCGAGAACATGCACATTCCCAGTACCAGCACGAGTGTCATGGCGATCATGCGAACGAGTCTCTTTTTCATGGATTGTCTCCTCCTCTTCTCAGTCGATAATCGTTCCGTCCCTCTTATTATAGTAAAGATATTTACTAAAGTCAATAGTAAATATCTTTACTGCGTATAATTCTTGAAGGACTTAATCAAAAAGGAGGCCTTTCATGGATTATGTTCGCAGAATGCGCGACCTGAGAGAGGACGCGGACAAGACGCAGCAGCAGATCGCCGAGGTTTTAGGCACATCGCAGACCATGTACGCCCGCTATGAGCGCGGCGCGAACGAACTGCCCATTCGTCATTTGCTCGCCCTGTGCCGGTATTACCAGGTCTCGGCCGATTACCTGCTGGGCCTGAGCGACGAGCCGGGCAAGGCGGCAGGCGCACAGAAGAGAATCGGAAATGAGCTTCGCAAGCGCTGAAATGGTTTCATGCCCTTGTATGGCGCTTGTTTTTTGCCCAGCCACCTCAGGAAGGCTTTGACCGCGCTCAGCGCCTCGTTCAGGGGAACTCAGCAGCGGGTAAAGGGCGGCGAACCCTGGCCGCTTCAATTTATGCCAGTCAACGGTCGTCGCCCGAACCGGCAGGAGCAGGTGCGTCCAGGCTCAGCCTGCCTCAGGTTTTCCGAAAGCGAAGAACATGGAGGCGCTGGCATATGGCCGACAGATTTGTGCGGCTTCCGCGGCAGCGGGCGGAGGCAGCGCCGACCTGTGATTTCCAGAAGGCTTCTGGAAATCCAAAGACCCTGAGGGCTTCGATTTATGCCGTTCAACGGTCGTCGCCCGAACCGGCAGGAGCAGGTGTGTCCAGGCTCAGCCTGCCTCAGGTTTTCCGAAAGCGAAGAACATGGAGGCGCTGGCATATGACCGACGGATTCGTGAGACTTCCGCGGCAGCAGGCGGAGCCAGCGCCGACCAGTAATCTGCGGAGAAGTCCGCAGATTTGAAGAAATCAGCCGCTTCAATCTATGGCGGCTGATTTCGTGTGCTGTCCGGCGGCAGCAACCGGGTGCAGGCCCAGCCTGCCGGCAGCAGGTGGCCGTCGACCCTGCCGACCGGGTGCAGGCTCAGCCTGCTGCCTCGAGCATGTCCTCAATGAGGATGCCGTAGCCGGTTTCGGGGTCGGAGATCAGCACGTGCGTGACCGCGCCGGCCAGCTTGCCGTTCTGCAGAATGGGGCTGCCGCTCATGCCCTGTACGATGCCGCCTGTTTTTTCGAGCAGCGCCTCGTCGGTGACGCGCAGCACCAGCGTGCGCTGCGCCGAGGCGGAGGGCTCGCTGACCTTGACGATTTCCACGTCGTAGGCCTTCACGCCGCCGCCGTCCACCGTGGAGAGAATCTGCGCCGGGCCGGGGCGCACCTCGCTTCGGCGCAGCACCGAAACGCCCTCGGGATAAAGCGGGTTGGTCAGGGCATGATAAAGCGTGCCGTAGACGCCGCGCTCGCCGTTCGAGGCAATTTCGCCCAGCGCGGGCGCTTCGAGCGAGAGCTGGCTGACCAGCTCGCCCGCCCGGCCCTTTTCGCCCCGCCGCACGCCGGTGATCGTGCCCGGCAGCACCTCGCCGCGGGAAACGGGCAGGATCACGCCGGTGTCCAGGTCGGTAATCGCGTGGCCCAGCGCCCCGAAGGCGCTGTTTTCCGGGTCGTAAAAGGAAAGCGTGCCCACGCCGGCCGTACTGTCGCGCACCCACACGCCCAGCCGGTAGGCCTGATCGCGCTCGTCCTGCCGGGGACGCACCGACACGGTCAGCTCCTGCCCGGCGCGGCTGAGCGTCAGCCGGCGCTCCGCGTCGCCGCTTACCAGCTCGGACAGGCGCTCGGCTTCGTTGACCGGCTCGCCGTCTACCGCCGTGATCAGGTCGCCTGCCCGCACGCCCGCCTCGCGCGCGGGACTGGCCACGCCGCCGCCCAGGTCGCTCGCGCCCACCACCAGCACGCCCGCCGTCCGGATCGCCACGCCGACCGCCTGCCCGCCCGGCACCAGCACCTTTTCCTCCTCCACCCGCACGGAGACCTGCTTGATGGGCACCACGCCCAGCAGCCTGACCGTCATCGTGGCGCTGCCCGCCTGCCGCCCGGCGATCGTCACCTCGCCCAGCGTCTGGTCGTGGCTCACCAGCGCCGCCTGCTCAGCCTCGAGAGAGGCGCTGGCCAGCGGCGAAAGCGCGACGTGCGCGTCATACCCTTCGGTCAGCCGAATCTCATCGGGCAGCGCGCTCAGCGACTGAACCGGTTCGCTCAACAGCACCGCCGCCGTCAAAAAGGAAAGCGCCCAGCCGCACAGCCTTTTCCTGCGCACACCCCAGATAACCTTCATGCACATCCATCCCTTCCATAGACTTCGCACCTCAGCATTCCACCGCCGCGCGCGCGCATACCGCCCAATTTTTGCGCCGCCCGACAGGCGCGCCAGGCAGCGCATCTGTCAAAAGACGGCAGTCAAAGCGCCTTCGGACATCGAACATTTGACGAAAGCGCGCTTTACAGGGTGAAAAAACGAGTGTAAAATAGAAGAAGTATTCTTGCATGAAAGGCGGACGCCTGATGAACCTGACGCATCTGAAATATGCCATCGAGGTGGACAAGACCCGCTCGATCACCCGGGCGGCGGAGAATCTGTCGATGGGGCAGCCCAACCTCTCCCGCTGCATCAAGGAGCTGGAGGACACGCTGGGCATCGTACTCTTTCGCCGCACCAGCAAGGGCATTACGCCGACCGCGCAGGGCGAGGAGTTCCTTTCCTATGCCCGCAGCGTGCTCTCGCAAATTGAGGAAATGGAAAACCACTTCAGCCAGAAGCGGGGCAGCACGCTGGACTTCAGCATTTCCGTGCCCCGCGCCAGCTATATCACCCAGGCCTTTACGCGCCTGGTCGCCGAGCTGGACCGCTCGATGCGCATGGAGCTGCGCTATAATGAAACCAGCTCGATGCGCGCCATCAACAACATCCTGCAAAACGGCTATAACCTGGGCATCATCCGCTATCAGAGCCAGTTTGAGACCAACTTCATGAACCTGCTGCGCGAAAAGTCGCTCAAGAGCGAGCTCATCTGCGAGTTTACGCCGATCGCGATTGTCTCGGCCGATTCGCCCCTGGCGCGCAGGAACGACCTGACGATGGACGACCTGGCCGGGTACGTCGAAATCTCGCACGACGACGTACACGTGCCCTATATGCCCTATGCAGAGGTCAAGAAGGCCGAGCTGAGCGACCGAATCAGCAAGCGCGTCATCGTCTGCGAGCGCGCCAGCCAGCTCGACCTGCTCTCCTCCGTGCCCGACACCTACATGATGTCCTCCGAAATGCCCGACGAGGTGCTGGCCCGCCAGCGCCTGGTGCGCCGCGTCTGCCGCGACAACCGCCACCGCTACCGCGACCTGCTCATCTACCCCGACGGATACCACTTCAGTGAAATCGACAACCGCTTTCTGGCCCTGCTGAGCGAGGTGCGCAACCAGATGCATCAGCACGGGGCCTTCTGAGTGAGAGGAGACCAACGCGATGAAAGAAAACGGCAGTATTTCCAGACAGACCCTTCAGCGTCTGCCGCTGTACCTGAGCTATCTCAAGGAGCTGCCCGTGGACGGCTACATCTCCGCCACCGGCATCGCCGACGCACTGAGCTACAACCACGTGCAGGTGCGCAAGGATCTGGCCTCGGTCAGTCATTCCGGCCGGCCCAAGGTGGGCTACGCCACGCGCGACCTGATCCGCGATATCGAGCGCTCGCTGGGCTACGACTCCACCCACAACGCCGTGCTCGTGGGCGCGGGCAAGCTGGGCAGCGCGCTGCTGGGCTACGACGGCTTCACCCGCTACGGCCTGCGCATCGTCATGGCCTTTGACGAACGCGAGGCGCTCTTCGGCCAGGAAATCTCCGGCTGTCCGGTGCGTCCCGCCGACGAAATCGTCCCCCAGTGCCGCCAGCTGGACGCCTCCATCGGCATCATCACCGTGCCTGCCGCCCAGGCGCAGGCCGTCTGCGACCGGCTCGTCGAGGGCGGAATCGAGGCCATCTGGAACTTCGCCCCCGTCCGCCTGATCGTGCCCGACGACATCCTTGTCCAGAACGAAAACATGGCCTCCTCCCTCGCCGTGCTCTCCCAGCACCTGATCGACCGCCGGCCGGGCGGTGCCCGGTTCCACTAGCTGCCGCCGATTCTATCGACGACCCTGAGGGCCATAGATTGAAGCCCTCAGGGTCTTTGGATTTCCGGAAGTTTTCCGGAAATCACGGGTCGGCGCTGCCGACGCGGGCAGGCTGAGTCTGCACGCACCTGCTGCCGGTCGGCAGGGCCGACAGCCACTTGCTGCCGCCGGTTCTGGCGACGAATTCGGGAACCATAAATTGGAGTTCCCGAATTCTCCGAATCCGCAGGATTCCCTGCGGATTGCTGGTCGGCATTGCCGACGCGGGCAGGCTGGGGGAGGCTCCGCTATCGCCTTAAAGTTCCCGAATTCTGCGAATAAACCCCCACCGCCTGCATTGCAGGCACCTCCCCTTTCAGGGGAGGCACGGCGGCGCAAGCGAAGGCGTCCCTGAAAGGGAGCTGTCGCTGAAAGCGACTGAGGGGTCGGCGTTAGTTTACCGGGCAGTGTCCGGAATCATTCAGGGAAGAGAGTCCCCCAACTGCATAGAAAAACCTGCCTCATGCGTCTGCACGGGGCAGGTTCTGTCGTTTGGCGCTGCTGCGGCTGTCTTTATGCCTTGCGCTTCTTTTTGGGCGCGCCCCACAGCCTGAGCGCGAGCTCGGGTTTATTTTGGCGCGTCCAGCGCACGACGGCGCGGGTGATGAGACTGGCCAGGAAGCCGGAGAGCGTGCCGATGATCATGCCCGCGAGCACGTCGGTGGTGTAGTGTACCATCAGGTAGATGCGGGAGAAGGCGATGAGCACCGGGATGACGTACAGCCAGCCGCGCCACCTGCGCTTTTTGCCCAGGGCGAAGAACAGGCCGGTGATGGCGGCGAAGGCGGCGGTGGTGTGGCCGGAGGGGAAGGACAGGTCGCTCTCGGGGCGGGGGCCGACGGCCTGATACCAGGCGTGGAAGTCGCTGGCGGTATCGGCGTAGGGGCGGGGCCGGGCGACGAAGTTCTTGATGCACACATTGGTGAACAGCGCGCCGATGATCACGCCGCCCAGCGTGGCCATGCCCAGCTTGCGGGTCTTTTTGAAGCACAGCAGGATCAGGCCCAGCGCGAGGAACGCCCAGCCCGCGTCGGCGAAGAAGGTGATGGCGGGCATAAACCAGTCCAGGAAGCCGCCCAGCGGGCCCTCGTGCAGGCCGTGGGCGAACTGCGCAACCGAGTGATCGAAGCCGGCGAAGGTGGTGTTGAGCCAGGAGGCGGCGCGGGTCAGGGTGGCCGTCGTTTCCATGGGGAATCAGCTCCTTTCATTCAGAAAACCCGGGCGCACGGCAAGGGAGCGCCCGGGGAAGAATCAGCGATCAGAAGTCGATGCGCTCTTCGAGGTAGGAAACCAGGTTGTCGATGGCCACGACGTCCTGCTGCATGGTATCGCGGTTGCGGACGGTGACGTTGCCGGTGGTCTCGGTGTCGAAGTCCACGCAGATGCAGAAGGGCGTGCCGATCTCGTCCTGGCGGCGATAGCGCTTGCCGATGGAGCCGGTCTCGTCGTAGTCCACCATGAACTTCTTGGCGAGCATGGAGTAGACCTCCTTCGCCTTGTCGCCCAGCTTGTTCTTCTGAAGCGGCATGACGGCCGCCTTGAAGGGGGCCAGCGCCGGGTGCAGGCGCAGCACCACGCGCATGTCGCCGCCCTCGAGCTCCTCCTCGTCGTACGCGTCGCACAGGAAGGACAGCACCAGGCGATCCACGCCCACCGACGGCTCGACGCAGTAGGGGATGAACTTCTCGTTGGTCATCGGATCCAGGTATTCCATGGACTTGCCCGAGTGCTCCTGATGCTGCCTGAGGTCGTAGTCGGTGCGGTCCGCCACGCCCCACAGCTCGCCCCAGCCGAACGGGAACAGATACTCGAAGTCGGTCGTCGCCTTGGAGTAGAAGGCCAGCTTGTCCTTCTCGTGGTCGCGCAGGCGCAGGTGCTCGCTCTTCATGCCCAGGGACAGCAGCCACTCGCGGCAGAAGGAACGCCAGTAGTCGAACCACTGCAGATCCTCGCCCGGCTTGCAGAAGAACTCGAGCTCCATCTGCTCGAACTCGCGCACGCGGAAGATGAAGTTGCCGGGGGTGATTTCGTTGCGGAAGGACTTGCCGATCTGACAGATGCCGGCCGGCAGCTTCTTGCGGGTGGTGCGCATCACAGAGGGAAAGTTGACGAAGATGCCCTGCGCGGTTTCGGGGCGCAGGTACAGCTCGGTCGAGGAGTCCTCGTTCACGCCCTGATGGGTCTTGAACATCAGGTTGAACTGGCGGATGCCGGTGAAGTCCTTTTTGCCGCAGACCGGGCAGACGATGTCGTGCTCGGCGATGTAGCTCTCCAGCTGCTGGTTGGTCCAGCCGTCGCCGGTCTCGGCGCCCTTGGTGAAGTCCTCGATCAGCTTGTCGGCGCGGAATCGGGCCTTGCAGGCTTTGCAGTCCATCAGCGGGTCGTTGAAGCCGCCCACGTGACCCGAAGCCACCCATACCTCGCGGTTCATCAGAATCGCGCAGTCCAGGCCGGTGTTGTACGGGCTCTCCTGCACGAACTTGCGCCACCAGGCCTTCTTGATGTTGTTCTTGTATTCCACGCCCAGCGGGCCGTAATCCCAGGTATTGGACAGGCCGCCGTAAATCTCGGAGCCCGCGAAGATAAAGCCGCGGTTTTTGCACAGGGCGACCAGCTTGTCCATGGTCAGTTCAGCCATCAGTATCCCCTCACAATCCATCATTTTGATAACCTAAAAGATACCACAATCCGGCTCAGTTTGCAAGAGCGGAACGTTAAGTGATAATTGCGGCCTTGGGAAGAACTGTCTTACAGCCGCAGCATCTCGCGCAGCACAGGCGTGATGACGTCGGCCATGCGGCGAAAGCCCAGGTCGTTGGGATGGGTGCCGTCGACCAGGCAGTCGCGGCGCTCGGATGCGCCGAAGAGCGTTTCGCCGTCGATGAAGCGCACGCGCGTGTCGCCCGCGGCCAGGGCGTGCTCATAGGTGCGGCGGATGACGGCGCGGCGGAGGGCGTTTCCCTCAGGATCCATGTCGAAGTCCGGCTTGGAAATGAGCGCGATGGGCAGGTTGGGCTGCGCCTCGCGGACGATGCGGAAGAACCTTTCGTGCGTCGCCTCCAGGTGCGCCGCGTCGGGCGCGTTGTGGTCGTAGTCCATCACGAACAGGCTCATGTCCAGGCCGGCGATGTAGCGCGCGATGCGCTCTTCGCCGCGCGCGCTGCCCGAAAAGCCCAGGTTCAGGAAGTTCGCGTCCAGGCGGCGGCAGACGACTGAGACGTAGGCGTTGCCCGCGTGAGAGGCCGACGCGCCGTTGGTGATCGAGGAGCCGTAAAACACGATGGGCTTTTGCATGGCGTAGGGTCGGGGCGGTTTGACCTGCGCGCCGTCGTCCAGGCCAATCATGAGGTCGTACAGCGGCGTGAACAGCGGCAGGTAGACCGTGTGATCGTGCGTTTTGCCGTCCAGGTCATACGCGCCGGTCATTTCCTCCGCGTCCGAGGCGGCGGGGTAGACCACATAGTGCCACTCGCCGTCCACGTACCCGGCCAGGCCGCACTTGCCGATCGCGCCCACGTTCTTGACATAGCCCGCCGGGCTGACGACTGCGCGCAGAGCGACGCGCCTGCTGTCGGTGGAAAAGCGCACCCGCGCGCCGGAGGGGAACTTCGCCACCTCGGACACGCCCGGATTGACCTGGTCGATCACGTCCTCCGGCAGCCGCCAGTACCTGCGCCCCTCGCGGTCGGCAAGCGCCAGCCCCTCGAGGGAGAGCGCCGGGTCGGTCAGATGATACCACTTCATCGCGAAGTACCTCTCTTTTTCTTCATTTTTAGGTATAGTGGAGGAGCAGGCAGATCAGCAGCGCCGCCTGGCATACCAGCATCGCCGGTACGCCCCAGGAAAACTGCCTGTGCAGCGTCTTGTGACGAAACAGCCGCATGCCCAGCAGGCCGCCCAGCGCGCCGAAGCAGGCGCAGGCCAGCAGCAGCGTCCTCTCGGGAATGCGCCACCTGCCCCTGATTGCGCGGCGCTTGTCCACGCCCATCAGGCAGAAGGCGACCAGGTTGGTCGTCAGCAGCAGGAGTCCTCCTGCAATCCACATCGGTTCAGTCTGCATAATCCCTCCGTGTGTGCGAAATAGTATGCTTGCGGATTCCGTGGGGCTTCCCCCGCCCGCGGCGGCGAAGCCGCCGCGGGCGGGCTCCCCGGGGAGGGCGGGTTCCCCGGGGAGGGCGGCCTGAACGGTCGCGCCTCCCCGCACCCCACCCACAGGCCTGACGGCCTGCAAGGAAGCGATTTCCCGAGGAAATCGCGTTTTACGGGCGGCTGCGGCCGCCCGGAGAGCGCCCGGTTACGCAGTGTCTTTTTGATTGCCTTGCGATGGTGGGCCGGCAAACGTCAGAGGGGGTCTGGGGGAGAAAAAGCGGAGCTTTTTCTCCCCCAGCGTTCCTGCCTTCCCGCAAAAACTGTGTTTTTGCGGGAAGGCGGAGCGGGGTGGGGGTTCGGGGGAGGGGGCGCGCCGCGCCCCCTCCCCCGCCCGCGGCGGCGAAGTCGCCGCGGCCTACGCCTCGTGCTTCGCCCGCTCGAGCGCCGGCTTCAGATAGCGTCCGGTATAGCTTTCAGGCGCCTGGCACAGCTCCTCGGGCGTGCCGCAGGCCACGATCCGTCCGCCGCGGTCGCCGCCCTCCGGCCCCAGGTCGATCAGGTGGTCGGCGATTTTGATTACGTCCAGATTGTGCTCGATAACCACCAGCGTGTTGCCCGCGTCGGCCAGCCGGGAGAGTATGCGGTTCAGGCGCGCCACGTCGTCCATGTGCAGCCCGGTCGTAGGCTCGTCGAGTATATAGAGCGTGCGCCCGGTGGCCTTTCTGGAAAGCTCGGTGGCCAGCTTAACGCGCTGCGCCTCGCCGCCGGAGAGCGTGGTGGCCGACTGGCCCAGCTTGACATAGCCCAGGCCCACCTCGACCAGCGTGGCGATCTT
>CAKUFB010000039.1 GCA_934647145.1 uncultured Clostridia bacterium | reverse complement strand
TCCCGCGCCCACCGTACACGCCGCTGGGCGCGATTGAAAGTTCGAGAGGGTTGCGACCCTCTCGAGCTCTCCGGGGGGTCGACAGTCTGAAGCCGCGATTCCTCTCGGGATCACGGCTTCAGACTGTCAGAAAAGAAATCCTCCGGACGACAATTCGTTCGGAGGATTGGTGCGGGAAACAGGACTTGAACCTGCATGTCCTTAGCGAACACTAGAACCTGAATCTAGCGCGTCTGCCAATTCCGCCATTCCCGCACGGAACATTAGGTATTATACCATGCAAGAATCCGCGTGTCAAGACGTTTTTGTGTAAAATGGCGTGGCAAAAGGAGGGAACGCCCGGGTTCCCTCCCTGAAAGCGCGCTACATCTTCCGGCGGCAGCCGTCGACGATGTAGTTCTGCCCGGCGACGTAGCTGGCCGCGTCGCTGGCCAGGAAGCAGATCACCTCGGCGCACTCGGCGAAGGAGCCCGCGCGCCCCATGAACGAGTGAACCGGCATGCTGTTCGGGTCGTCGTCGATCGAGCCGGGCGAGACCGCGTTGACCAGCACGCCCTGGGCGGCAGTCTCCTTGGCCAGGGCGTGGGTGAAGCCGATGATCGCGCCCTTGGTCATCGAGTAGTCGGCCATGTTCGCGATGCCGTACACCCCGGCGACCGAGGCCAGGTTGATGATCCGGCCGTAACGGCGCCTGAGCATGCCTGGCAGCAGCGCGCGGGTGAAGTACATCGTGCCCAGGATGTTGACCTCGATCTTGTCGCGCCAGAACGCGCTCTCCGACTCGGCAAAGGGCATGCAGTGGGCGCGGTAAACGCCCGCGTTGTTGACCAGTATGTCGATCTTGCCCAGCTTTTCCTCCGTCTCCGCGCAGACCGCCTGCACGCGCGCCTCGTCGGACACGTCGCAGCGATAGGCCAGCACGCGCGCGCCCAGAGCCTGAAGCTGCGCTTTCGCGGCCTGAAGCCCCTCCTCGTTCAGATCGACCAGCGCAACGGACGCGCCGCCCCTGGCCAGGTTGAGCGCCGTGGCCAGGCCGATGCCCCTCGACGCGCCGGTAATCAGCGCCGCTTTTCCGTGAAAGTCCATGTGTATCCCCTCCGTGAACGTATTTTTCAGGCTCATTATAGCGTCCGCGGGGGCGGGAAGACAATGCCTGAAAAGCGCCGAAGTTTAGCCGAAACGATACTCTGCTTGACGGGCGGGGAAGGCTCTGCTACAATGGGGGCGGGAGGGATGCGCAATGGAGCTGAGTCAGATCGTGATCGCCGAGCCGCTGGGCGCGATGCGGATTCACGATCAGCAGGGGCGCAGGCTGGAGATGCGGGGGCGGTACGCCTCGGCGCTGATCGTGCCCCTGGCGGGCAGGCTGCGGTTTACCCAAAACGAGCGAACGCTGATCGCCGACGCGCAGCGCCCGGTCTTCGTGCCGGAGGGAAGCTGCTACCTCAACGAATGCCTGCTCGAGGCGGACAGCCTGCTCTTCGGCTTTCACGCGGTGCAGGCTCCGGCGGACATACTGCCCCTGCGCCCGATCGACGCGGACGCGGCCTGGGGGTTCTGCGAGCGGCTGGAGCTGCTTGCGGCGCACACTTCGCCCGACGCGCGGGCGCGGATGCTGGGCGAGACCTACGCGCTGCTGGGCGCGCTGCTGCGGGAAGGGCGGACAGACTGCGCCGACGAGCTGCTCTCGCCCGCGCTGCGGCTGATGGCCGAGGAATACGCCCGGCCGAGTCTGTCCTGCGCGGAGCTTGCCCGGGCCGCGCACCTGAGCGAGGCGTACCTGCGCAGGCTGTTCGCAAAAAGGTACGGCAGGGCGCCCTTTGAGTATCTGACCGCCATCCGCATGGAGCGCGCCCGGAACCTGCTGCTCGAGGGGCGAACCGCGACCGAGACGGCGGTTTTAGTGGGCTACGCGGACGTGTACTCCTTCAGCCGGGCCTATAAGCGCCGGTTCGGTCATGCCCCCGGACAGACGCGCAAATAAGAAGCGCCCTCTCGAACGGCTCGGGAGGGCGCGCAGCTTGTCAAAAAAGGTTTTGACAAGCTGGTGGTCGGGGAAGCACGCTCCCCCGCCACTGCCACCCTCTCCAGTTTTTGCTGAAATCTAAGAGATTTCCGGGCGCAAAAACTGCAAGGAAACGATTTTTGCTCTGGAAAATGGGATTTTCCGGCGCAAAAATCGCCCCGTGCCCACCGTACATGCCGCTGGGCACGATTGAAAGTTCGAAAGGGCTGCGGCCCTCTCGAGCTCTCCGGGGTTTTTCGACAGTCTGAGCGCCCTCCCGAGCCGCTCGGGAGGGCGCGGTACGCGTTCGGGATTTCCGGACGCTACCGGGGCGCGACCGGAACCCAAACCTCATAATAGCGGTTTTTCCGGCGGAGCGCCTGATCAGTCCACAGGTGCAGCACCTCGACGACGAGCTCCTCCCTTTGGCGATAGCCGGAGGAGGGCAGCCAGCAGTCGAAGATCAGCTCAAACAGCCGGGGGAGCTCCTCCCACGCGAGCCCGCCGGGCTTCGTTTTGAACGCGGCCCAGGCGCCGGCGGGAAGCGTCCGCGTCTCCAGCCCGCCTCCCCGGACGGCGGATGGATCCCGGGCGATCATGTAGCCGCCGTTCTGCCACACGCCGTACCAGACCCCGTCGCAGGCCGTGCTGCCGGGCTGATTCCAGCCGTCCCCGCAGAGCAGGCGGGGAATGTCTTCGCAGCGCTCCGACCACATGCGGTGGCGCAGCTCCTCCCGAGAGGCGTACCCCTGCCCCTCGTAGGGCATGGAAACGCCGCACACCGGGGTATTTTCCAGTTCGATCATTCTGAAGTCCATTTCCTTCGCTCCTTTGACGGTGATGTGAAAGGAGACGGGCGGATAAAGCCTGAGCGAGCCGCCGCTTTTGCGGAAAACGGACGGGGCGACGCCGTGCTGCCTGCCAAAGGCCCTCGAAAAGGCGGCGGCGCTGTCGTAGCCGTATTTGACCGCCAGGTCGACGATCGGCGTTTCGCCCTGCCGCAGCTCCTGCGCCGCGAGGCTCAGCCGCCTGCGCCGGACGTATTCCGTCGGCGTCATGCCGGTCATATAGCTGAAAAAGCGGGCGAATGTGTCCGCCGTCACGCAGGCGATGCCGGCCGCCCTGTCCAGATCGGGCGCCGCGTCCAGATTCGCCTCCAGGTAATCGATCGCCGCGTTGAGCTGCCTGAGCATATCCATCTGTCTCACCTCCGCGTTGAGTCTATCAAAAAAGCGCCCGGAGCGCGTGACTTTTTCCGGGCGGGATGGGCGCGCTTTCGGGCGGCGCTCAGGCTCGCGTGGGGTCGGGCGCGGTGTGTGCGCCGCCGTGATTGCGCAGGAAAAACAGCAGCTCGAGAAGGCTCTCGTGGTAGGGGATGAACGCGCCTGCGCGAACCATTTCCAGGATTTCGGGCAGGCTCGCCCAGCGCACGGCCTGCACCTCCTCGCTCTGAAGGGTCAGGCCGGCCGGGTCGACCTCGCGCTCGAGGACGTACACGTCGTCGAAGCCCTGATCGAAGTGCACCGTCAGCGCGGGCCGCACGCCCTCAAGGGGCAGCGAAAGCCCCAGCTCCTCGCGCACTTCCCGCTCGGCCGCGGTTCGGCTGCTCTCGCCCGCCACGGCGCTGCCGCCCACCGTCAGATCCCAGAAATTCGACCAGCCGCTCTTGAAGCTCTTGCGCTGCTGAATCAGCATTTCGCCCCTTGAATTGAACAGGCAGATGTGCACCACGAGGTGGCAGGTTCCCTCGGGCTGCTTTTCGCCGCGCGCCATCGTGCGGCCCAGCAGCTGCCGGTCGCGGTCGTAAAGATCCCAAAGCTCCATCGTTTGACCTCCCTTACTCGCGGACGAACGTCCGGTCGGCCTGGGGCGGCTCGTCGGGCACGAACCGCTCGACGCGCATGCGCAGGTCGTATTTTTCGCGCAGCTCGGCGATTTTGCGCATCATCGGGGTGCGGTGGTGCGCGTCAATGGCCTCCTGGCTCGCCCAACTGTCGATCAGCAGCACGGTGTGCGGGTCGTCCATGGGGAAAAAGTACTCGTAACGCAGACAGCCCGGCTCGCTGCGGATGGCGGTAACCGTACCGCCGCGCGTCATTTCCTCGGCGAACGCGCGCGCGGCTCCACCCTCGCCGGTGTAATAGATGTTGACCGTAAACGGCATGGGATTTCCCTCCGCTCTCGTTTTCTGTAATGATTATAGCAGACGCGGGGCGCTTTCACAAGCGCTAGGTTTTTATCTGCCTGCGAGGAACCGCAAATCAAAGACGCCGGGTTGACAATTGCCCGCGGCATGTAATATAATAATGATAATAAAAACGTGCGCTGTCGGGCGCCAGAGAGGGGAAGAGAAGATGGGGAAGAGACTGGGATTTTGGGCGGTTTTGCTCATGCTACTGTGCGCCGCGCCCTCGTGCCTTGCGGGCGGAGAGGTCGCCCGGCTGACGAACGGCGAATACGGCTTTGTGCTGCCCGAGGGATATTACCTGATCAACCGGGAGACCCTGCCCGCGCTAGAGCAAAACGAGGCGCTGTACGGAGAGCTTGAAGGGTTTATGCGGGAGGCAGATTGGCTCTGTCGGGACAAAATGGGCGTGACCTTCTCGGACGAAGACATGAACGTGATCGTCAACGAGGCGCAGACGATCTGCCTGTTTATTGAAGCTGCGCCGGGACAGGTGATGTTCGGCGAAAAGGAACTGTCCGCGCAGATGCAGTACAGCCTGTGGGCAGGCGAGCGGCTTAAATCCGTCTGGGCGACGGAGCGGGCGACGCTGTCCGTGGGCGAGATTGTCCTGCAGGCGGCGGGCGGGAAGGTGACGGGCAGAAAGACGACGGACGGTTATTCCCTCGCCGCACTGCAGGCGGCGGATTCGGAGGGCCGGCTGCTGCGCATCACCATCCTCTGGAAGGATGACGCGGATCTGACGGAGCTGAAGAGAAATCTGCTGGGGCTTACGCGGGACTCAGAGGCGCACGACCTGACGATCACGGAGCCGGAGCAGGAAGACGCCTCCGCGTGGCGAGCATACCGCATGGATTACGTCCTGGGTGCGGACGGAGAAAAATATGCGCCGGAGGACTGCGGGGCGGAGAATGACGCATCGTTGCTGATCGGCGGCGAGTATGCGGTGTTCGTGAACGGCTACCTGGTCGAGACCTTCTGGACAAGCGACGTTCAGCGGGAGGTGCTGCCGGCCGGCCAGAACAAGGCCTTCGTCTATGAGGATGAGGAGGGGCTCTTCTGCTACGGCGCGTCCTGGGCGGACGAAAACTGCCTGCCGCACTTCGTTCTGGAGGACGGCGACGTCGACGAGGAGGAGCTAGAGAGCCGGCTGAAGGGCAGGCTGAAGCAGATGACGCAGAAGATTGCCGCGCCCATGTCCTATGGCGGCGAGACGCAGATGCGCCGCTGGGCGGGTCTCTGGGGCGCCGAATACGAGGGAAAGGTCTATCTCTTTGAGCTGCGGACGGACGGCACGATGGACTGCCGGATCGTTTCCTCCTGGCTCAGCCCGGATGAGGCGCTCGAGACGCAGCAGCTCAGCTGGCGCGCGATCGAGGACGGCATACAGGCCTGGGGCGAGGACGGGGAGACGCAGAACTGCCGCAGCGTCGACCAGCTTAATGACCTTTATATGCCCTGCTGGGTGGAGAATGGGCGCATGCGGCGGCTTTCCGGCTATGAGGCGATGCGGTCGAGTATTCCGGAGGGCGTTTCGCCGGAGAGCGTGCTGGGCGTCTGGCGCGCAGACCGGGTGCAGGTGGGCGAGGACGTGCAGGACGTGCAGCTTCGCCTGAATCCCGACGGAAGCTGCGTCCGAATCATCGTCGTGCGGCCGGGCGGCGACGCGAAGTCGGCCCGCATGAGGGAAAAGGAAGGCTGGTGGCGCTTCGGCCGGGACGGACGCACGATCATGCTGTGCGACTATGTGCAGGACTCGGACGCGCGGTGCTATTTTGCCGTGAACGAGCCCGCGCAGACGATACTGGGCGGGTTTGCGGACGGACAGCTCAGCGTGCGGTTGACCGACGGGCTTCAGGCGGAGGCGAGCCGCGAGGCCGGCATGGAGAGCTGGAGCGCGGGAGACTATGGCGCGCAGCGGCTGGTCAACTACGTCAGCAGCGGCCTAGTGGGCGTCTGGGAGGTCGAATTCTGGGACGCGCCGCAGGACGGTCGTAAGCAGACGCTGCGGATTTATGCGGATCCCACGGGCAAGGTGCGGGTGACCTGCGCGGGCCGCGAGGCGCTGGGCAGCTGGAAGCCGACGCAGAATGGCATGACGATTTCGCTGCGTCAGGAACTGTCGCCAATCATCGAAAAAGACAAGTTTGACCTTAAACGCGGCGATAATCGCCATGACCTGCTCAATGCTACCACACTGAACGGATCGCTCATGCTGAAACAGACGGAGGACTACTGGGAGGCAGATTTTACCTCGGCGAACGAGGCGGACTTTACCGTCAAGGACGGCGTGCTGACCTCGTACCGGGGAGACGACGCCGAGATCGTGATTCCGGCAAGCCTGGGCGTGACCGCAATTGGCGAGCGTGTGTTCAAGGGCAGCGGCGCGACGCGGATTGTGCTTCCCTCGGGCGTGACCGCAATCGGGGCGCAGGCCTTCCAGGAGTGCAGGCAGCTTTGCGAGGTTGTGCTTCCCTCGGGCGTGACCACAATCGGGGCGCAGGCCTTCCAGGAGTGCAGGCAGCTTTGCGAGGTTGTGCTGCCCAAGGGTCTGAAGGAGATCGGGGAACACGCGTTTGAAGAATGCACGGCGCTTGAGCGACTCGACCTGCCCGAGGGACTCGAGAAGATCGGGAATGACGCATTTCAACTTTGCAGCGGGCTGACCGAAATGGAGATTCCGTTCGGCATAAAGGACCTGGCGGGCAGTGTACTGTACGGCTGCGACAGCCTGCGCACCCTGACGCTGCCATCTGGCCTGCGGACAATCGGCGCGAATGCCTTCGGCAAGTGCAAGAGCCTTCAGGCGATTGTCATCCCGCAGGGCGTACAGCGCATCGACAGGTACGCGTTCTGGGGTTGTGAGGCGCTCGAATGCGTCGAGCTTCCGGCTTCGATCACGACAATGGAGAACACGAGCCTTGAGGAATGCAAAAACGTGAAGGCAATCGTCTGCCCGAACAGCAGCGCCGAGAAGTACTGCAAGGGAAACGGCATTTCCTATACGGCGCGCCCCGCGGAGGAATGGGACTTTGCGATGACAAAGGGCGTGCTGACCGCCTATCAGGGCGACAGGGAACAAGTGTGGATTTCGAAGGGAATGAATGTCGCACAGATCGGCGAGGATGCCTTTGCGAATCACACCCAACTTCGCGCGGTGAGGATTGACGAGGGCGTGAGCGCGCTGGGCGCAGGCGCATTCCGCGGCTGCGCGGGACTGACTGAGGCGACGCTGCCCAAGAGTCTGAAGGAAATCGGCGAGGACGCGTTTTCAGGCTGCGACAACCTGACGGCCTATGTACACGCGGGAAGCGCCGCACATGAGTACTGCGTCAAGCAGGGCATCCGATTCGAGCTTCTGGACGACAGTGTGGACTACGTCGTCGAAGACGGCAGGCTGATGGAATACCTGGGCGCAGATACGGAGCTGATCATTCCAGACAGCTTGGGCATTACCCGTGTGAACTACAGGGCGCTCTACCAGAACGAGACGATCCGCCGCGTGGTCATTCCCGAGGGCGTGACTTCGCTCGGCCAGGATGCATTCGCGTACTGCACGGCGCTTGAGGAGGTCGTGCTACCCGAAAGCCTGGAGGAAATCGGCAGTGCGTTCTCCTGGTGCAAGGCACTGAAAAAGATCGATCTGCCCGAGGGCCTGACGGAGATTGGCGATTCGGCGTTTTATGGAAGCGGCCTGACCGGCGAGATGACGCTGCCCTCCGCGTTGGAAGAAATAGGAAACAATGCATTTGGCTACTGCGAAGGCCTGACGAAAGTCGTGCTCCCGGAGGGCATTGAGTATATCGGCAGGGGAGCTTTCTTTAGCTGCGGCGCGCTGACGAGCGTGAACCTGCCGTCCACGCTGTGGCACATCGGCATGGAGGCGTTCAGGCATTGCACGAGCCTGACCGAGGTCACGGTCGCGATGGGCGTGGACAGCTTTATGGAGAGTGTGTTTGAGGACTGCACGGCACTCCGGGAAATCTATCTCCCCATCAGTGTGACGGAGTTTGATGAGGACGTCTTCGCGAACTGCCCAAACCTGACGCTGATCGTGGAGGCGGGCAGCGCGGCAGAAACCTACGCCAGGAAAAACGGACTGGCCTGGAGGCGGCCGGGCGGCGAGGAGGCCGCCTCCGTGCCCGAAACGCCTCTTTCGGCGTTTGACTACCGGGCGGAAAACGGCGAAATCGTCATTGTGAAGTATATTGGGCAGGAGCAGACGGTGAGAATTCCCGCACGGATCAACGACCTGCCAGTGACGAAGATCGGACCGGAGGCGTTCGCGGAGAACGAGGAGCTGCTGAAGGTGATCGTGCCGGAGGGCGTTCTGGAGTTGGGTGACATGGCGTTTTTTGACTGCTCGAAGCTGCTTGAGGCTGAACTGCCGGAAAGCCTGCAGGCCTTTGGGCGATTCGTATTCAGCAACTGCCCGCAGCTCAGGCTGCGCGTGTGGGCAGACTCCGCGGCGGAAACCTACGCAGGGGATGCGAACCTGGTTTCAATCAGACAGGAGGATGAGTAGATTGAACTTAAGGGGGGAACGAGGAATGAAAAAACAGTATCTGAGCCTGCTGCTCGCGCTTGTCTGCGCAGCGCTGCTGCTCACGCCCGTCTGGGCGAGCGCCGCGGACGACGACGAGGAATCGCTCCGCTGGCTGCTGTCCAGGCAGACCGGACAGGAGACCTTCGACTATTTCCTTTACGGGGATTACGACGGCGACAACGTGCACGAGGCCTTCGCGCTGGTGGGTTCGCGCAGCGGCAAGTCGGAGAACCCCTCGGGCACGCTGTGGTTCGTCAGCCCCAGATACGTGGGCGAGATCGATGAGGAGCGCTCCTATTACGCGCTGGAGACGTGCGGCGGCGAGGGACACGTGCTCTTCTCCGCCGAGGAATGGTATGGCGGCAGCGGCTCGACGACCCGGCTGTGGACCGTTGAGGACAACATGCCAGTGCAGGTGGAAAATGTGCCGCGCGAGAGAATGACATATTATGGCGGCAATGAGTTTCATGCACACATCAGCGAGTTCGGCATTAACGGCCTGGGGCATACCTGGAAGACATATTACTACTTCCTGGACGGCGCGCAGATGCGCGAATACGGCGGGATTTACATTACGCAGGAGCAGCTGCTGTCCCTGGATGGCGCGCAGGAGCTTCTGCAGGGCGCGATTGATAATGGATGGTCAATTGATGACGTCATCTATCGCGGCAACGGCGTGATCAACGTGAACCTGCGCAAGATGATCGATATGCAGATCACGTATAGCAACCTGACGCTGCGCCGCGAGGGCGACCGGGTGGTGGATACGCAGGATAACAGTGTCGGCAGGTATCCGCTGGCAAACGATCCCGACAACGCCGACTACCCGGCGGAGTTCGTGGTGCCCGAAAGGACAAACACGCCCGCGGCGGCGGGCAGCCTCGTTCATGCGGTCTGTCAGGCGGAGGAGGAAGGGCGGTATTCGGTCTATCTCGAGATGGACGCGCAGCGGGTGAAGGTCGGCAGCTTTTACGCGGATGCGCCCGATGAATACAGCGCCGAGCTCCGGGTGTACCGACTGGAAAACGGCCGCTACTTCGTGAGCCTTGCGTTCGACGGCTGCGTCTACAGGGTGTTTTCGTTCGAGGACGGGCAGTGGAAGCAGATCAGCGCCATCGAGCAGCCGAACTATTCCGACGGCGTCGGCCTGCGCGATCCGGATACGCGCATGGATCTCTACTACTTCTCAAACGATGAGCTGCCTGCGGACGTGTCTGGCTGGCTCAACGGTCTGCTCAGCGAGTTTTTCGCCGGGGAGGGCGTTGTCTTTAGGGAAGACGGAGTGCAGGCGCCGGGCGAGTTGGTGCTGGAGACCTCCGGCGCGCAGCTGCTCGCGCAGACGGTGGCCGCGCCTCAGGAAGAGGCGTCCGTCGATTCCTTCGACGGGATGGATGTGTATCGATTTACCGACCTGGATCCGCAAAAGGCGACCTGGTCGCTCGTCGGTGCGGAAAATGGAATCATTGAGGTGAAGGTGGTTCTGCCGGAGAGTGTGTATGGCATCAGCGACATGACGATGAACTTCCTGTATTTTGACGCCTGGTCGACCGAGACCGGCATACTCGCCGACGCGCAGGTCGATCTGGACGGCGACGGGCAGGACGAGCGGGTCATGTTGCTGAGCGAATACCTGACGGACGAATTCGGCGGCTACACGCGCGAAACGCTCCTCGCCTATGAGCAGGTCAACGGAGCGTGGGTGCGTCAGGACGAGTTCATCTATGCCTATGACAGCACGGAACCCTACAGCATGGGCTCGCGCCTGCGCCTGCTCAATACCCCAGACGGCATGCGGCTCGCGCATATCGAGTACGGCAGTCTGGAGGGCGGCAGCTACCTGGCGGAGGCTACGATGTACGCCTACGACGGCGCGGCGTTCTATATTTCGGAAATGGCGATCATGGACGACAACACCTGCTCCTTCTTCTTCAAGGGGCGCGTTCCTGTAGATATTTATGCGCAGATGAACAGCGCGGACGTGGATACCTACCTGCATAAGAACGTGCTTGACTACCTGCAGGCGAACTGTGAGGGTCAGGGCACGCTGTTCGAGCACTCAAGTACGCAGTGGCGCGGCCGCACTGAGGGCTTTGATGGAGTGGGCGCGCTGCTCAGGGATTACGGCCTGGATCTGACCTATCAGCTCGACGACGACTACGTCCGCGACTTCAGCCTGGAGGGCGGCACGGACTACTTCTGCGTCTCCCTGGAGTGGGGAGAGACGGAAACGGGTGCCAGCGAACGCTTTATCCGCATGCGCCTGATGACCGGACTAGATCACTTCGCGCAGATCCAGAACGGCACCCCCGCGGTCACGCCCGAGCCCGCGGTCACGCCTGAACCCGTGGTCACACCCGAGCCAGTGGCCACGCCCGAGCCTGTCATCGAGGCGGAGCCGCCCCTTCGCGCAGCCGACTGCGACATCAGGTGGAGCTCTATCCGCATCGGCAACAAATACGACGTGCGCGGCACCACGGCGACGGACGGACGGCTGGACACGGCGTGGAACACCAACGACGTAAACGTGGGCGAGTGGATTTCGTTTACGACCAGGGATGGCGATCGGCAGATGGCGGGCTTCCGCATCGTCAACGGCTATCTCAAAAGCGACGAGACCTACAGGACGAATGCGCGCGCCAAGGTGCTGAAGCTGTACTGCGACGGCGACTACGTTGAGAGCTTTACCATCGCTGACAACCGCGCGCTGCAGACCTTCTGGCTGACGGAGCCAGTGACGGGCAGCTGCTTCAAGCTGGTGGCCGAGCAGGTTTATCGCGGCAGCAAGTACCGCGACCTGTGCATCACCGAAATCGAGCTGCTGAGCATGAACAACGAGGACTTCAAGACGCGTACCCTGGAGGACTGGGGGCGCGCTGTGGAACGAATGGAGAAGCGGCTGGATGAAGGCGGTTCGCTGCAGCGAGGAAGCTACGGCTACGAGGTAATGGGTCTTCAGGCGCTGCTCGACAGGGGCTTTGGCCTGCTGGACGATGCGGCGGACGGCGTGTTCGGCGGCAACACCGAAAGGGCGCTGAACGCACTGATGGATCAGATGCGCGCCTCGGGCGTCGCCCCGCAGCTTGAGTCGATGCAAAACGGCGTGGCAAACGGTGCATTCCTGCGCAACCTGCGGCTGTATCTTCAGAACCGATAACGAAAGCAGAGGCGAGTGTCCGTAAAGGTGACTCGCCTTTTGCGTCGTTTCGGCGCTGCGAAACCTGCAGAAATGCCGCGCAAATGCGCCTTTCGGCAGCCGGACAGCCGCTTCACGATCAGAAACACGGGCTCTACGGAATGTTTGATACAGCAAAGGAAGAAGAGTATGTGCTTCCTGGTGAAAATTGCGATACCCTCTTTCTTTTTCGCGGGAGTGTAGTATAATAGGGAAACAAGTATTCCCGCGAATGGAGGACACGACATGAAGTCTCTCACCGACGTGCGCTGCTTTCTTCTGGACATGGACGGCACCTTTTATCTGGGTGAAAAGCTGATCGAGGGGTCGCTTGCGTTCATCGAGGCCGTGAAAAAGAGCGGACGCGACTTTCTGTTCCTGACCAACAATTCCTCGCATAACGCCGCGCACTACGTCAAAAAGCTGGCGCGAATGGGCCTTGATGTGCCGCGTGAAAAGGTGCTCACCTCGGGCGAGGCCACGGCGATGGTCGTAAAGGAGAAATTCCCGGGCAAGAAGCCCTTCGTCCTGGGCAACGAATTCCTGTTCGAGGAGTTGACAGAGGCCGGCATTGAAATCGATCAGCAGCATCCCGACTACGTGCTCATCGGCTATGACACCACCCTCGACTACCAGAAGATGACCGCTGTGTGCGACCTCGTGCGCGAGGGGCTGCCCTATGTCGCCACGCATCCCGATTTCAACTGCCCGACCGAGACCGGCTTTGCCCCGGACATCGGCGCGATCATGGCCTTTATCGAGGCCTCTGCGTTCCGCCGTCCCGACCTGATCGTGGGCAAGCCCCACGGCGGCATCGTCCGCGCGGCGGTCGAACGCACCGGCTGCCCCGCCTGCCAGATGGCCATGGTTGGCGACCGGCTCTACACCGACATCGAGACCGGCCTGCGCCACGGCATGACCTCGATACTCGTCATGACCGGCGAAACCACCCCCGAAATGCTCCAGGCCAGCGACACGCGCCCCGACCTGGTCTACAGACGCCTGAGCGACATGAACGCGGAGCTTCCGGGCAGTGCCCGGTTCCACTTGCTGCCGCCGGTGCAGGCGACGAATTCGGGAACCATAAATTAGAGTTCCCGAATTCTCCGGTTTTCCGGGATCTCCCGGAAAACAACAGTCGGCGCTGCCGACCCGGACATTGCCTGACCCTGCACACACTCGCTGCCGCCGGTCGGCAGGGCCGACAGCCACCTGCTGCCGCCGGTGCAGGCGACGACTATCGGCCGCCATAAATTGAAGCGGCCAAGGTCTGCGCAGGTTGAACCCCACCGCCCGCGCCGCAGGCACCTCCTCTTTCAGGGGAGGCATATTCGGCAAAGCGCAGAGGCCTCTCTAAAAAAAGGGGGGGATGAAGGGTTCTGCCCGCGACGCACAAGCACACGGAAACAAACGGTCATTCACACACGAAAGGAAGATATCTTATGAGCAAAATTACCATGACAAGAGACCTGCGGGGCGAGCTGCCCGCGCTGCCCGATTTTGACGGCCTGAAGCTGCATACCTGGAACGACGAGAGCGCCGCCGCCTGGAACTGGATTCACCAGAGCGGCTGCATGAACCCGACCGGCCTGGAGGGCACTGGCCTGCTGCCCGAGCAGGTCTACTTCAGCGGCAGCTTTTCCAGCGACGTGGCGGCGGTCGCCGTGCGCCCGGGCGCAGAGGGCGAAGCCGAGCTGGCCGACGTGACCTGCCATCCCTGGCAGAAGGGCCTGCATTTCGGGCGCTACGCCGCGCTGTACGCCCTGCATGAGCTGAAAAAGCAGGGCTATACCACCGTGAAGCTGGCGCTGCCGCCGGATGCGGGCGCGGCCATTCACATGGCGCTGAAGCTGGGCTTCGAACCTGCTGCGGACGACGAGACGCGCGCGCTATGGCCGGCCGCGCTGGCGCACGAGCAGACGTTCTCTGAGAAGAAGCCTGAGCCCCAGCCGCTGTGGGAGGGTCTGGCGCCCTACTCTGAGGAGGGCGACTTCCAGCCCTCGATGCGCGCCTATCCGGTCGCGGGAAGCCGCGGCGCGGTGGTGGTATGCCCGGGCGGCGGCTACGCGATCAAGGCCGACCACGAGGGCTCGACCATCGCGCGCATGCTCAACGCGGGCGGCGTGTCGGCCTACGTACTGGACTACCGCGTCAAGCCCTGCCATTACGAGGCTCCGCTGTCTGACGCGAAGCGCGCCATCCGCACCCTGCGCACCCTGGGCTACGAAAAGGTGGCCATCCTGGGCTTCTCCGCGGGCGGACACCTGTGCTGCTCCGCCGCCACGCTGTACGACGCGGGCGACCCGACCTCTCCCGACCCGATCGAGCGCCAGTCCTCCCGTCCGGACGGCTTTATCGCCTGCTACGCGGTGGTCAGTTTCCTGAATCACACCCATCGCGGCTCGGCAGTCAACCTGCTGGGCAGCAGGGCCGACGACCTGACGCTGCTGCGCCGCTTCTCGGCCGAGCAGAACATCACCCGCGACACGCCGCCCGCCTTCATCTGGCACACGGTCGCCGACGGCGGCGTGCCGGTCGAGAACAGTCTGAATCTTGCCAGGGCGCTCAGCGAAAAGCAGGTCTCCTATGAGATGCACCTGTTCCCCGATGGCCCGCACGGCCTGGGTCTGGCCACCGGCAATCCCACCGTCGCGCAGTGGGCCGGGCTGTGCCAGCGCTGGCTCGCCCGCAACGGTTATTGCGCCGAATAGATCCGTCCGCCCTTCCGCCTCTGCCATTTCCCCGTCTCCTTCG
>CAKUFB010000038.1 GCA_934647145.1 uncultured Clostridia bacterium | reverse complement strand
CGTCTGACTGCGCCGTACAGCAAGGAACGCCGCAGGGTGGCAAGCGAAGCGGCGAAGAAGAACAGTGTGAATAGAATGTAACTTTTCCGCACCTTTACCGTAGCCTATTGACAGTCTGTTCCTGAATCTGTATAATTAAAACAGTCGATATAGAACAACAGCTCTAAAACAAAAGGAGATTGATGCCATGCCGCCGAAAGCAAAGTTTACAAAGCAGCAAATCGTGGATGCTGCGTTACAGATTTTCCGAGACGAGGGTATCGAGAAACTAACTTCCAGGAATCTCGGGAAAAAGCTCGGCAGCTCTGCCTGTCCGATATTCACCGTTTTCTCAAGTATGGAGGACGTGGAGGCTGCTATGGTGGAATCGGCAAAGGCAATCTATAAGGGATATGTTGAGGCGGGTCTTGCACAGGCGCTTCCCTTTCGTGGAGTAGGCGAGCAGTATATCCATTTTGCCGCAAACGAGCCGAAGTTGTTTCAATTGTTGTTTATGAGCGAAACAAAGGAAACCACACCTCTGAATTGCATTTTGCCGATGCTGGACGAAAGCTATTATAAAATCCTGCATTCCCTCATGGTTTCAGCCTCGGTTGACCAGCTAACAGCAGAGAAATTGTATCGTCACCTATGGGTTTATACCCATGGCATTGCCTGTCTTTGTGCGACGAAAACCTGTCAATTTTCGGAGCAGGAAACACAACGAATGCTGACGGAAGTATTCCAGAGCTTGCTCAAGAATATGGGGGCAATTCATGAATAGGATGCTGAATAAAAGCGAAGTACCAACCATTGAGAACATGACTGCATATTGCGGAGGGACAGCAGCACTGTTCACGGAACTGAACGAATGGCTTTCCACCGAATATGGCACCGCGCAGACGATTGTTTTCCCATACGGCAACAGCTATGGCTGGGGCATTTCTCACAAGAGAAAAGGAAAACTTGTCTGCAATGTATTTCCGGAAAGCGGTGCGTTTGCCGTAATGCTGAGAATGTCCGATTCGCAATTTGCGTCGGTATATGACCAGCTTGGAGACGATGCAAAAAACTGCATTGATAACAAATATCCCTGCAATGACGGCGGCTGGATTCATTATCGCGTGACAGACAAAGAACAGCTTGCGGATGCGCAGACCATGCTTGCCGTCAAATGCGGCAGCGTGAAGGAGAAGTAATATCATGGAAAAGACGGCGCACGAAATTCAGAAAGAACGGATCGCAGAGATCGAAGCCAAGGCAGAAAAACTTTTGGACAGCGTCGGCGTTGCCACGTTGACCTCTGTCAACGAAAACGGTTATCCCCGCACCTGCCTGCTGACAAAACAGCGGAACGAGGGCTTTTCAGACATTTATTTCGTCACATCAAAACGTTCCAGGTTGAACGGCAAAGCGACACATTTTGAGCATAACCCGAAAGCGAGTGTTTGTTATTTCTCCGGCGGGGACAGCGTAACGCTGATTGGCAACGTAGAGTTTGTGGAGGATCGCGTAACGCAGGAAAGCATTTGGAGCGATGCCGACCGTCGCTTTTTCAGCAAGGGAATCGATGACCCAAAGTTCCGACTGCTGAAATTTCATACCATCGAAGCAACCTTTTGGATCGAGGGGAAATTCAGAACGTGTAAATATAAATAGAGAGTACAGTCCGGGAGAACAAGCTATGGGGAAACTGTTTGAAGCCTTTCCGTCGCTGGAAAGCAGGATCCTCGTCATCCGAAAAATGACCGAGGATGATGTTGACGCATTGAGCGAGATCACGAACAACGACCTTGTGTACAGATACATTCCGCCATTCTTGTACAAAAAGAGCCGCGGCAACCTCTTGGCAGCCATCCGAAATCTTGGTGGGAGGGATTTTGACAAGAAGAAAATGATCATTGCCGGGATTTATCTTCGGTCAGAACCGAACAGGCTGATCGGTCTTGCTGAGATATTCGACTATAAAAAGCGAATCAGTCAAGTGACGATCGGGTATCGCATCAATGAGGATTACTGGCACAGGGGTATTGCGACAGAGACAGTCCGCCTCCTGATTGAATACCTTTGTGGAAGTATAGGTATTCAGACATTGAAAGCCTTTGTCATGCCGGAGAACGTGCATTCGGAAAAAGCTCTCCTGAAAAACGGTTTTGTGAGAGGATCAGATATGATTCAAGGGCAAAACTGGGGCGGGCAAGAAAGCGTTGCGTTGAATGTATTTACCTATGACAAAGTAGATGATGATTCGTAATGTTGAGACGGGCAGGCACAGATTGTGCTTGCCCGTCGTGTCTGCCCAGAAGCACGGCGGATAGCGGCAGCCATTGGCGCGAAGCGTTCATCTTGACCATTGACGGCCACTGGTCTCCGTGCTATACACTTTCCGTTAGCTATCAAAAGGCTTGTGTTCCGTTACAGCCTTCAAATAGGCTTCGGGATCGCCGTTCAGAACCAAGTCTGCATAAGCAAGCGGGTCGTTGTAGATCAGATAATCCAGCTCTGACCGCTGGAAGCGGTTATCGGCAACTTCGTTTTCAACGGCGGTGCAGTCAATGGAAATCTGGCTTCCATCGTCAAAAACCAATTCTACGCAGGCTGTGTCTATGTTGAATTGACAGGATATAAGTTTGCTCATGGTCGTACCTCCAAGATAATTTTTGAGGTGAATCAGGCGGGTCAATTCCGGGTGATTGCTGGCTGGAATCATATCGAAACCCGCTGCAAATCATTCAAAATAAGTTGTTGCGAACGGTTCGTACGTATAAAATGGCTGGCTACAAAACGGCTACAAAATTCGTGAAGAACCTGTGTACAGCCCGAAATACGTGGATTATATGGACAAAAAGCGTATTGAAAGTGCATTTTATAACCCTAAATCAAAGCCCAAGACTTGAGTGGGAATAATCCAGTCCTTCCGACCCAATAAAAACCCGACCCCTGCCGTGAAAACAGCAGAAGGTCGGGTTCGTTCGTTTTTTGAGGAAGGCCTGCGCCGGATTACTTCTCCTGCGCCTTGAGGAACTCAATGCAGATGCGCGCCTCGGTGGGGCCGTCTGGGGTGCAGGTCTCGCTTTCGACCACCATGGGAACGCCCATCTCGACGGCCTTTTTGTAGACCGCCTGGCAGGGCGCCTGGCCCATGCCCAGCGGGGTGCCGTGTCCCTCGGGGTCGCCGTCCTTGATGTGGATGAAGATCAGGCGATCCTTGAGCCGCTCCATCATCTCAACCGGGTCGTTGCCGCCGACGAACGCCCAGTAGGTGTCGATTTCAAGGTCAAGCGTGGTGCGCTCGAGGATCTGCTGATAGATCATGGAGCCGTCCTCGTTGGCGCGGAACTCGTGCGCGTGGTTGTGATAGCCGAAGCGGATGCCCTCGGCGGCCAGCCTGGGCTGGAACTCGTTGGCCATCTTCACGAACTCGTCCAGCTTCTCCTGGGTGGACAGGTCGCAGCCGGGGATGATGATGTTTTTGTTGCCGATGGCCTTGTGATAGGCGACGGTCTCCTCGAAGTGCTCGGCGACCTCCTGCCAGCCGGTGTGGGTGCCGGAGACCTTCAGGCCATATTTGTCGAGCATGGCCTTCACGTCCTGAGCGCTGTGGCCGAAAAAGCCGGCGAACTCCACGAATTTGTAGCCCATCTCGCTGACCTGACGCAGCGCGCCGTCCAGGTCGTCCTTGGTGATGTCGCGAATGCTGTAAAGCTGAAGTCCGTATTCCATATCGCTGATTTCCTTTCCGTCTCATCGAATGCTGTGATATTCCCGCGCTTTCATAGTACACGTTTTTCCCCGTTTTGTCAAGGAAAACCGCGTCCCAGATTGCAAAAGCCCCCGCCGTGTGCTATAATCTGCAAAGGAACGCACTTTGAATCGGGAGGATGACATATGGACTTTATCATGGAAACCCGCCGCACGGCGGTCACGGCCGAGTGCGACGTGCTGGTGGCCGGCGGCGGCATCGCGGGTATCAGCGCGGCGCTGGCGGCTGCGCGGGCGGGCGCGAAGGTCACGCTGCTGGAGCGCGGCTTCATGCTGGGCGGCCTGGCGACGGCCGGCCTGGTGACCATTTACCTGCCGCTGGACGACGGCATGGGGCATCAGGTGAGCTATGGCATCGTCGAGGAGCTGCTGCGCCTGGCGCTGCCGCACAGCCTGGAAAACCGCGAGGGCCGCTACCCCAAGGCCTGGCTCGAAAACGGCTCCTTCGAGGAAAAGCGCGACGGCAGGCGCTTTGAGCTGCAGTACAACGCCTACCTGTATGCCATCGAGTGCGAGCGGCTGCTGCTGCGCGAGGGCGTGCGCATCCTCTACGGCACCACCGCCTGCGACGTGCACAAGGCGGGCCGCAGGATCGACGCGGTCATCATCGAGAACAAGTCGGGCCGCAGCGCCATCCGCGCCCGCTCGGTGGTGGACGCGACCGGCGACGCCGACCTGTGCGCCCTGGCCGGCGCGCAGACCGAGACCTTCAAGCAGGGCAACGTGCTGGCCGCCTGGTACTACTTCCTCTCGAACGGCGAAAAGGAGGCGCAGCTCAAGATGCTGGGCTACGCCGACATCCCGGACTCCGAAAAGAAGAAGCAGGGCGTAGAGACCCAGGCGCTGATCAAGCGCCGCTTCGGCGGGCTGGACGCGCAGGAGCTGACCGAGCAGGTCATCCTCTCGCACGAGCAGACCTTTCACGACGTGCTCGCCCAGCGCGAGAAGAACCCCGACTACACCCTGACCACCATCGCCAGCATCCCGCAGATCCGCATGACCCGCCGCCTCGTGGGCGAGTACACGCTGGACGATTCCGAGGATCACAGGGAATTCGCCGACAGCATCGGCATGATCAGCGACTGGCGCAAGCGCGGCCCGGCCTACCACGTCCCCTTCGGCACGCTTTACGGCCGCGACGTGAGCAATCTCATCACCGCCGGCCGCTGCATCTCCGTCACCGAGCCCATGTGGGACATCTCCCGCGTCATCCCGCCCTGCGCAGTCACCGGCGAGGCCGCGGGCGCCGCCGCCGCCATGACCGACGACTTCGCCGCCCTCGACGTCAGGCGCCTGCAGGCCCACCTCGTCGGCAAGGGCGTGAAGCTGTAGGGGAACGTTGGGGAGGCTGACTTTCTGAGAAAGTCACCTCCCCAAACCCCACCCGGAAAGCACGATGATCCGCAAAAGCCAAAGGGAAAAGCAGCGCATTTCCCCGAATGCGGCGCAGTACATCGAATCCGCAAACGCGGCGCGGTTCCTCTAAAAGCAACCCCGGCACGCCCCGAAAAGCACGATGATCCGCAAAAGCCAAAGGGAAAAGCAGCGCATTTCCCCGAATGCGGCGCAGCACATCGAACCCGCAGGCGCGGCGCGGTTCCTCTAAAAACAACCCCACTGCCTGCCGCGCAAGGCGGCTGAGGGGTTGGCCAGGCTGAGCCCCGCCCCGATTCTACGACAGACAAGGAGGCATTCCCATGATTCTTCGCCAGAGCGCCTTCGCAAAGGAAGGCAAATTTCTCAAGGGCGGTCTGCACTGCCACACCACCCGTTCCGACGGCCAGGGCACGCCCGAGGAGGTCATCCGCCTGCACGTCGAGCACGGCTACGACTTCCTCGCCCTGACCGACCACCGCAAGTACAATCTCAGGAACTTCACCGACCTGCCCATCACCATCCTGCCCGGCATGGAGATGGACCGCGGCATCGAGGGTGCGGGCTGTGTACACTGCTTCCACACCGTGTGCGTCGGCCCGGTCGAGGGCAACGGCTACGCGCAGGATCAGGTTTTTGAGAGCGGCCGCGTCCGGGATCAGTTCGAATATCAGCCCGTGCTCGACGACATCCACGCGCACCACAACCTGACCGTCTACTGCCACCCCGAATGGAGCGGCACGCCCGCGCAGGAATTCATGCGCCTGAAGGGCAACTTTGCCATGGAAATCTGGAACAGCGGCTGCGCGATCGAGAACCATCAGGACACGAACGCCGCCTACTGGGACGAGCTGCTCTTCGACGGCCAGCGCATCTGGGGCGTGGCGACCGACGACGGCCACGCGATGGATCAGCATTGCCGCGGCTGGGTGTGCGTCAAGGCCGAAAACAGCGTCCCCGCCATCCTGAAGGCGCTCGAAAGCGGCGACTTCTACGCCTCCACCGGCCCCGAAATCCATGATTTCTACGTCGAGGACGGCGTGGCTCACATCGAGTGCTCCCCCGTCCGGTCGGTCGAGTTCATCAGCTGGCGCATGCCCTCCGTCGTCGTCAGCGGCGACGCCATGACCTCCGCCCAGGCCCGTCTCCGCGACCGCATCGGCTGCTACGTCCGCGCCAGCGTCATCGACGCCGCCGGCCGCCGCGCCTGGACGAACCCAATCTTCTTCTGACCGGGCAGGGGTTACGCTGGGGGAACGTTGGGGAAACGTTCGAGAGGCGGCTTTTCTGAGAAAAGCCCCTCTCGAGCTCTCCCGAAAAGCACTCTGATCCGCATTTCAAAGCAGAAAAAGTCATGTAGTTCCCCAAATACGGCGTGGGCTAAGGGCTGGCAAACGCAATGTTTTTCCTCTGAAGGTATCACCGCCGGAAAGCACTTTGATCCACGATAACGATGGGGTATAGAAACGTTGTTCCCCGAATGTGGCGCGGGTTAGTAAGCCGGTAAGTGCGGCGCTGATCTTATGAAGCACCCACCGCCTACCGCACAGGCGCCCCTGAAAGGGGATCTGTCACCACAAGGTGACTGAAGGGTCAAGGGCGCAGTACAGAGGGCCTTGCACGCACAGCCTCCGAAACCCCGACCAAACGAGATAGCAAAAGCGCTTCCCCGCGGGGAGGCGCTTTTCGAGCTTTTGATATACGAAGAATCCGGGAAGTTCAATTTATGCTTCCCGGATTCGTGTGCTATCCGGCGGCAGCAAGTGGCTGTCGGCCCTGCCGACCGGCATCAAGTGATGAGGCAACAGCCCCGAGTTTTTGAAATACGAAGAATCCGGGAAGTCTAATCTATGCTTCCCGGATTCGTGTGCTATCCGGCGGCAGCAAGTGCGTGCAGGCTCAGCCTGCTTAGAACAGGCTCTCGCCGGTCATTTCCTTCGGCTGGGGCATGCCCATCAGCTTGAGCAGGGTGGGGCACAGGTCGCACAGGCGGCCGCCCTCGCGCAGCTCGTGACTGGGGCAGGCCGGGTCGATGACGATCGCGGGCACCGGGTTGGTGGAGTGGGGCGTGAAGGGCTTGCCCTCCTCGTCCACCATCTTGTCGGCATTGCCGTGGTCGGCGGTGACGATGGCCTTGCCGCCTTTTTTGACCAGCGCGTCGACCACCTTGCCCACGCACTCGTCCACGGCCTTGACCGCCTTGACCGCCGCGTCCATCATGCCGGTGTGGCCAACCATGTCGCAGTTGGCGTAGTTCATGATGATCACGTCGTACTTGTCCTCTTCGATCGCCTTGAGCACTGCGTCGGTGACCTCATAGGCGCTCATTTCGGGCTTCAGGTCGAAGGTTTCCACATCGGGCGAGGGAATCAGGATGCGATCCTCGCCGGGGAACTGCCTTTCCTCGCCGCCGTTGAAGAAGAAGGTGACGTGCGCGTACTTCTGGGTTTCGGCGATGCGCAGCTGGGTCTTGCCGTTCACGGAGAGGTATTCGCCCATGGTCATGGTGAGCTTCTCCGGCGGGTAGGCCACGTGTACGTTGGGCATGGTCGCGTCGTACTGCGCCATGCAGACGTAGTACAGCGGGAAGCAGCCGTAGCGGCGCTCGAAGCCGTTGAAGTCCGGGTCGACGAACGCGCGGGTGATCTGACGGGCGCGGTCGGGGCGGAAGTTGAAGAACACGACCGAGTCGTTGGCCTTGACCATGCCTTCCTTCGCGCAGACGGTGGGCACGACGAACTCGTCGGTCACGCCGTTTTTATAGCTCTCCTCGATGGCCTCCACGGCGTCGTCGGCCTGATTGCCCTCGCCGTACACCATCGCGGCGTAGCCCTTTTCCACGCGGTCCCAGGCCTTGTCGCGGTCCATGGCGTAGAATCGGCCGCCCACCGAGGCCACCTTGCCGATGCCGTACTCATTGAGCTTGTCGGCGACCTGCCTGACGAAGCCCGCGCCGGAGGTCACGTCCACGTCGCGGCCGTCGAGCAGCGCGTGCAGGTAGACCTTCTTCAGGCCATGGCGATGCGCCATCTCGATCAGACCCATGATATGGCTCATGTGCGAGTGTACGCCGCCGTCGGACACCAGGCCGATCAGGTGCAGCGCGCTGTCGTGCTTCCTGCAGTTTTCCATCGCGCCCAGCAGCGCCGGATTCTCGAAGAACACGCCGTCCTCAATGTCCTTGGTGATCTTGACCAGCATCTGGTAAACCACGCGGCCCGCGCCGATGTTGGTGTGACCCACCTCGCTGTTGCCCATCTGTCCGTCCGGCAGACCCACGTCCAGGCCGGACGCGCCGATGCTGGTGACGGAATATTCGCCCATCAGGCGAAAAAGGTTCGGGATGCGGGCGGCGGCAATGGCGTTCTTATGGGAGTTGTTTTCGCCGATGCCGAAGCCGTCCATGATAATCAGCGCAGTGGTAGACATCAGTAGTTCACCACCTGTGCGAAGTCAGCCGCCTTCAGGGACGCGCCGCCGATCAGGCCGCCGTCGATCTCGGGCTGAGCCATCAGGCCCTTGACGTTGCTGCCCTTCATGGAGCCGCCGTACTGGATGCGCACCTTGGCCGCGGTCTCCTCGCCGTACTTGGCGGCGATGGCCTGGCGGATGACGCCGATGGTCTCGTTGGCCTGCTCGTCGGTGGCGGTCAGGCCGGTGCCGATGGCCCACACGGGCTCATAGGCGATGACCACGCCCTCGACCTCTTCGCGGGTCAGGCCGTGCAGCGCCATCTGGGTCTGATAGGTGACGATCATGTCGGTGTAGCCGGCTTCGCGCTCATCCTTCATCTCGCCCACGCACACGATGGCCTTCAGGCCGGCCTTCACGGCCGCGAGGGTGCGCTTGTTGACGGTCTTGTCGGTCTCGCCGAAGTACTGGCGGCGCTCGCTGTGGCCGATGATGACGTATTCCACGCCGGAGGCCTTGAGCATGTCGGCGGACAGCTCGCCGGTGAAGGCGCCCTTCGCCTCAAAGTGGACGTTCTGAGCGCCCAGCTTCACATTGGTGCCCGCGATCACGGGGGCCACGGCGGCGAAGCACACGGCGGGCGTGCAGACAACCACGTCGCACTTCGCGTCCCTGACCAGCGGGATCAGCTCGGTGACCAGCTGCCTGGCCTCCTCGGGGGTCTTGTTCATCTTCCAGTTACCGGCGATAATGGGCTTGCGCATAGTCGTTTCCTCCTCAATAATCAGCGCTTGCTGAGCTTCCTGCGATCCACGATGGCGCGGTAGCTCACGGCGGTGTATTCAAATTTGTTCAGCTTGTAGAACAGGTACAGCATGCCCGCGTAGGCGGCGTAGGCAATCGCTCCGCCCAGCAGGATGACGAGTGTGGTCAGGTACACGTTCACGCCCGCAAACGCGCCGATGAGCAGCGTTTCGGCGATGATCAGCGCCAGAACCGTCACCGCCCAGCAGGCCAGCGAGTACTCGCCCTTGAGCGACAGCTCGCACTTCTGGCCGCACGCGCAGGCGTAGTTGACCGGCTTGCCGAAATACAGGTGGCTCATCAGCTCGAGCACCTGGCGAAAGGTCAGTGTGTGTCTGCATTCCATCGCATTTACCTCCTGGGGGATGGGAACGAGGGGACGGGGGGGACGTTCGAGAGGCGGCCTTTCTGCCGGGCAGTGCCCGGACCCACCTGCTGCCGCGAATCCTTGAGAAATGCGGTTCCGCGGACAAGGCGGCATTCCCAGCCACCCCCGCGTTTCTAGACAGACTGCGAGACCGCATGAAACGGCCTCGCAGCAAAGAGTCTTACTTGTCCAGCAGGCAGGCCACGCCGGGCAGCACCTTGCCCTCCATGAACTCCAGGGACGCGCCGCCGCCGGTGGAGATGTGGGTCATCTTGTCGGCATAGCCCAGCTGCTCCACGGCCGCCGCGCTGTCGCCGCCGCCCACGATGGTGATGGCGCTGGTCTCGCTCAGCGCCTGCGCGATGGCCTTGGTGCCCACGGCGAAGGCGGGGAACTCGAACACGCCCATCGGGCCGTTCCAGATCACGGTGCCGGCGTCCTTGACCGCGTCGCAGTAGGCGGCGATGGTCTTCGGGCCGATGTCCAGACCCTGCCAGCCGTCCGGAATGGCGGTGGTGGGCACGATCTGGGTGTGGGCGTTCGCGTCGAAGGCATCCGCGGCCACGGTGTCGATGGGCAGAAGCAGCTTCACGCCCTTGTCGGCCGCCTTCTTGATCATGTCCTTGGCATAGTCCACCCAGTCGGGCTCCAGCAGCGAATCGCCGACCTTGCCGCCCTGCGCAACCGCGAAGGTGTAGGCCATGCCGCCGCCGATGATGATGGTGTCGGCGATCTCCAGCAGGTTGTTGATCACGCCGATCTTGGAGGACACCTTGCTGCCGCCCAGGATGGCGACCAGGGGACGCTTCGGGTTGGCCAGCGCGCCGCCGATGATCTCCAGCTCCTTCTGAATCAGGAAGCCGGACACGGCGGGCAGGTAATGAGACACGCCCTCGGTGGACGCATGGGCGCGGTGTACGGTGCCGAACGCGTCGGACACGTACAGCTCGGCCATGTCGGCCAGCTCCCTGGCGAACTCGGGATCGTTCTTTTCCTCGCGCTTGTCGAAGCGCAGGTTCTCCAGCAGCATGACCTCGCCGCACTTGAGCGCCTTGGCCTTGGCCTTCGCGTCCTCGCCCACGATATCCCTGGCAAAGATCACGGGCTGGCCGAGCAGCTCCTCAAGGCGCTTGGCGACGGGAGCCAGGCTCAGGCTTTCCTTCCACTCGCCCTTGGGCTTGCCCAGGTGGGAGCACAGGATCACGGCCGCGTGATGATCGAGCAGATACTTGATGGTGGGGATGGCGGCGCGGATGCGCTTGTCGTCGGTGATGGCGCCGGTCGCCTTGTCCAGCGGCACGTTAAAGTCGCAGCGGACAAGAACCTTCTTGCCCTCAACCTGTACGTCGGCAATGGTCTTTTTCATGGTTGTACACACTCCTTTTTTGAAGTTGAGCGGCATCTATTGCACGCACAATAGTATACCACACTTTATCTTAAGCGAAAAGCTAAATCTTGTTGAACTCTTGCTTTATTGCTTCGGCTCCTCGCTTAAAACGCGTTCGATTTCGCGGGCGGCGCCCTCGTCAAGCGCCAGCAGGTGGTGCCGGTGGTGGCGAAGCACGGCCAGTATCGCCCGCGCCTTGCCCGGCCCCGCGGCCACGGCGGCGATCAGGGGAATGGTGCGCAGCTGCTCCTCGTGCAGGCTCACGCCCGAGGCCTGAAACAGCATTTTGCCCTTCTCGTCGAAGTAGCACCCCACCGCCTCGGCGGCCGCGCCCATGCGCAGGATACCCCGTACCTCCTCCTCGGGCAGCGCCCGGTTGCGGGCCATGATGTCCGCCCGGCCGATGCCGTAGAGCAAGAGGTCTGTGTGGTGCATCGCGCCCAGCGGCTCGCGGATCTCGGGCAGCTTCACCAGCTCCCGAAGCGCCGCCGGGGAGATCGAGTCGGGCAGGTGCAGCGCCGAATAGCTTCCGCCCAGCGCCCGCGCGAACTTCTCCGCCAGGGTGCTGGCCTGCGTCTCGGCCGCGCGCCCCACGCCGCCCCGCGCCGGAATGACGTGTACCCGAACCGGGGGCAGGCCACGCATGCCCTCGGCCACCGCCGCCACGCTGCTTCCGCCCGACACGGTGAGAATCATGCCGTCGCTGAGCAGGCTTCTGAGCCTGTGCGCCGCCAGCCGCCCCACCTCGCGCAGCAGCTGCGGATTCTGGTCGGCGTTTCCGGGCTGCACGCACACGCAGTCCACGTCCAGGCGCGCCTTGAGCCGGCTCTCCAGCTCGTCGACGCCGCCCAGGTACCGCACGGTCTCCTGCGCCCCGGCCAGCAGCTTCTTGCCCTTTTCGGTCAGCGTCATGCCGCCCGCCGAGCAGGAAATCAGGCCGTCCTCGCGCAGGCAGTCGCACAGCGAACGCACCTCGCGCTCCGGCAGATCCATCTGCCCGGAGAGCAGCCGCCTGCCCACCGGCGCGATCGACGCGATCCGCGTCAGCGCCAGCGCGCGCAGGTAGATCTGTCCGGTCGGCTCCGGCGCCAGCCCGCGCAGAAACGACAGCGTCGCGTGATCCATACGCACCTCCGCGGGCGAATTCTGTCCCGCATGACGCAAACTGTCCCGCCCCACTATTGTAGCATTCCGCGCCCCTTCTGTCGAGAAGAAATCCCGAATCTCCGGTTAATAATTCGATATATCCCACCGATATTAACGCGGCGATGGTATGATAAATAGCCGTTAAAGCAGCCTGAGGGGGAAAAACGCATGAGCACGATCATCGAAGCCAGAGAGCTGACCTATAAATACCCGGAGGCGGCGCACCGCGCCCTGAAGGGCGTGTCGCTTTCGGTCGAAAAGGGCGAAAAGCTGGCCATACTGGGGGCGAACGGCTGCGGCAAGTCAACCCTTGCCAAGCTGATGAACGCGCTGTACACCCCCACCTCGGGCACGCTCACCGTGGCGGGCCTGGACGCGGCCGACGAGAAGAACGCCTGGCAGGTGCGCGCCCACTGCGGCATGGTCTTTCAGAACCCGGACAACCAGCTGGTGGCGACGGTGGTCGAGGAGGACGTGGCGTTCGGCCTGGAGAACCTGGGCGTCGCCCCGGACGAAATCCGCGCGCGGGTGGACGCGGCGCTGGAGAGCGTCGGCATGAGCGAATACGCGCTCGCCTCGCCCCACATGCTCTCGGGCGGCCAGAAGCAGCGCGTGGCCATCGCGGGCGTGCTGGCCATGCGGCCGGAGGTCATCGTGTTCGACGAGTCCACCGCCATGCTCGACCCGGTGGGCCGCGCCGAGGTGCTCTCGGTGGTCGACCGCCTCAACCGCGAGGAGGGCATGACCGTGATCTGGATCACCCACTTCATGGAGGAGGCCGCCCGCTGCGACCGGGTCGCGGTGATGGAGGAAGGGAAAATCGTCCTGCTCGGCACCCCCCGCGAGGTGTTTTCAAGGCACCGCGAAGAGGTGCGCGAAAAGGGCCTGGACGTACCCGAAATGACCACGCTCGCGCACGAGCTGCGTGAATGCGGGCTGAACCTGCCCGAGGACATACTATCCGTAGACGAAATGGTGGTGGAACTGTGCCGATTGAAATCAAGCAACTGAAGCATGTGTACATGCCGGACAGCCCGTTTGAGACGGCTGCGCTCAACGAGCTGAGCCTGACCATACACGACGGCGAATTCGTGGGCGTAATCGGCCACACCGGCAGCGGCAAGTCCACGCTCATCATGCACCTGAACGGCCTGCTCAAGCCCACCGGCGGCACCGTGATCGTGGACGGGCTCGACCTGTCCTCCGGCAAGGAGCAGCTGCGCGAGGTCAGGCGGCGGGTCGGGCTGGTGTTTCAGTACCCGGAGTACCAGCTGTTCGAGGAAACCGTGCTCAAGGACGTCATGTTCGGGCCGAAGAATCAGGGGCTTTCCGACGAGGAGGCCGAAAAGTGCGCCCGGGAGGCGCTGCGCATGGTGGGTCTGACCGACGAAAAGCTGTACTCCGCCTCCCCGTTCGAGCTTTCGGGCGGCCAGAAGCGCCGCGCGGCCATCGCGGGCGTGGTGGCCATGAAGCCGCAGACGCTCATACTGGACGAGCCGGCGGCCGGCCTCGACCCCCGCGGCCGGGAGGAAATCCTCTCCCTGGTCAGGCGCATCCACGAAAACGGCGCCAGAACGCTCATCATGGTGTCTCACAGCATGACCGACGTGTCCCGGCTGTGCAGCCGCATCCTGGTGCTCAGCCACGGCTCGCTGGTCGCCGACGGCACCCCCAGGGAGGTCTTCTCCGACACGACGGCCATCCGCGAGGCCGGCCTTGAGCTGCCCGAGTGCGCGCGCCTGGCCGAGCGCCTGCGCGAGGCGGGCTTCCCCGTCCCGTCCGGCGCGTTTACCCGCGAGGACGTGAAGCGGGCGATTCTTCAGGCATTCGGGAAGGAGGGCTGAGGCATGGTCAACATCACCCTGGGGCAGTATTTCCCCGGCGTCTCGCCCCTGCACCGGCTCGATCCCCGCGCCAAAATCCTGCTCACGATCGCGCTGATCACGGCGGTTTTCCTGGCCTCGTCCATCCCGGCCTACGCGCTCATGTTCCTGTTCATCGCGGGCATGGCGGCGCTTTCCCGCATCGACGTGAAGTTCATGGTGAAGGGTCTCAAGCCGGTCTTCTTCGTCATCATTTTCACGTTTGTGCTCAACCTGTTCTTCACCAGCGGCGGCAACACGCTCTTCGCCTGGAGGTTCATCAAAATCACCGATCAGGGGCTCAAAAGCGCCGGGTTCATGGCGCTGAGGCTGGTGCTGCTCATCCTGGGCACGCAGCTTCTCACCCTGACCACCAGTCCCATCGCCCTGACCGACGGCATCGAGAGCCTCTTAAAGCCGCTCTCCAAAATCGGCTTCCCCGCCCACGAGCTGGCCATGATGATGTCCATCGCCCTGCGCTTCATCCCCACCCTGATGGAGGAAACCGACAAGATCATGAAGGCGCAGATGGCCCGCGGCGCGGACTTTGAGACCGGCAATCTCGTCCAGAAGGCCAAAAGCATGCTGCCCCTGCTCGTCCCCCTCTTCGTCAGCGCCTTCCGCCGCGCCGACGAGCTGGCCATGGCCATGGAGGCCCGCTGCTACCGCGGCGGCGAACACCGCACCCGCATGAAGCAGCTCCGCTTCACCCGCCTCGACGCCCTCGCCGCCCTGGTCATGGCCGCCCTGCTCGCCGCCGTGATCGCGCTGTAGGAGGAACGTTCGAGAGGCCGCCTTTTTGAAAAAGGCGCCTCTCGAG
>CAKUFB010000037.1 GCA_934647145.1 uncultured Clostridia bacterium | reverse complement strand
CTTCCGGCACCTCTGTCTCCACTACAATCCGTACATTTCCCCGTTCGGACGTCTGATCCACTTCCGATATCCAGGTCAGGCTGGAATTGGCATAATATCCGAAGGATTTCCGCAGGCACGTTTGGGTGGGGGTCCGGGGGAGGTATCCTCCCCCGGGAAATCCGCAGGGCGGCGGCTTTGCCGCCGCCCTGCGGCCGTATTCGTTTGTGCGATATGTCTCGCCTGTCCTGGCGGATGACCCCGTGTCCTATACCTCGATCAGCTCGGACAGCTGCTCATCCCGCAGCACGCGCGCCAGGGCATGGTAGGATGCCTCCTCCGGCGCGTCGGCGACCCGGCAGCGCAGGCCGCACTGCTCCTGAAGGAGCGCGTCCAGTCCGCCAATGCGCGCGCCGCCGCCGGTGAGCACGATCCCGCTGTCCAGCAGGTCGGCGCACAGCTCGTCAGGCGCCTGCCCCAGTACCTCGAGCGTCATGCGAGCCACCGCGTCACAGACCGGGTCGACGGCGCGCTTGATCAGGCCGGCGGAAACCTCCCTGCGCGTCGGAAAGCCGCGCGTCAGGTCCAGTCCGGTCACGCCGGCCGTCTCATTCCGGTCGGTCAGGCGGACGCAGAGCGCCTTTTTGAGCAGCTCGGCCTGCTCAAGGCTCACCCCCAGGCCGCACTCCTCGCGCAGCAGCCGCACAATCCCCCGGTCGATTTCCTCCGCGCCCTGCGTGCGGCGAACGCAGCGCACGATCCGGCCATAGGAGACAATGAACGCGCTCATCGTGCCCGCGCCCACGCGCGCCACCAGCGTACCCTTGGGGTCGGTCACGTCCACGCCGGAGCCGACGGCGGCGAGCAGGTCGGCCTGCACAAACCCGCAGCGGGACGCGCCCAGCTCGGTCACGGCGGCGCGCATCAGGTCGAGCTCACTGCGCCGGAAAAAGCCGCTGTTTACCAGCGCGACGGACGGCTTGGACAGGCGCGAGGCGGACAGCAGCGGCCCCAGTATCCGCGCAATCCAGCCGCCCAACAGCCGCGGCTCGGCCACGGAGCCGTTTTCCACCGGCCTGCCGACGCTCACGCCCTTGAGCGTGCGGCCGCGCATGCTCAGCGCCTCGTCGCCCAGGGCGATGGTTTCGCCCTTTCGGCTCGCGCCCCAGGCGGGAGAAACCAGCGTTTCGCCCCGCTCCCGCGTGCACAGCCTCACTCCGGTCTGTCCGATTTCCAGTCCAATGTCCCACTGCATGGCGCATCCTCCGAAACGTTCATTTACTCACATTGTACCACACTTTGTCCGCTGAGGCAACCGCGCGTATTTGCTGCGGGTCGCCTCGCCGCCGCGCAGATGCCGCTGCGCCTTATTGAACTGCAGCAGCTCTGCGACCCCCTCGGCAAGGGGCGTATTCAGCTCGGGCAGTCGTTCCCGCATGTCCTTATGCACCGTGGTCTTGCTGATACCGAAGTGCCCCGCGCACGAGCGCACCGTCCCGCCGTTTTTCAGCAGGTATTCCGCAATCGCCAGCACGCGCTTCTCGATATACTGTCTCACTGGCCGCTCCTCCTCACGCAAGCTTGTCGCTCAAGCGTATGCGCGGGAGGGCTTGACCTATACGAGGCGCGTTCTCAGCGATCTGCGCCGCAGACCCAGGCAAACAGCGCGTCGTGCGCCGCGTCCACCTCGGGGTGGAACTGCACGCCCAGCAGCCGGCCGCCCTGTTCGAGACCCTCAATCGTGCCGTCGGCAGCGCGCGCGCAGACCGTCAGGCGGGGCGAGGGCTGCGTGACGCGATAGCGATGCATCGTGGCGCCCAGCAGCGTGTCCTGCCCGGTCAGGCGCTGAAGCAGCGTATCCGGCGTGACAAACACCGGATGCTTGGCCTCATCCGCGTGGCCGCGGGTCATGTGTACGTCCCAGTGATGCTCGACCGGCTCGGTAAACATGTATTTTTCCTTCTTCATGGCTTCGTACAGGGAGAGCAGCGATCCGGTGTATCCGCGCCTGGCCGCCTCGTCCTCGACGATGAAATAGCTGTGCAGCGCCTGCATCCCCAGGCAGATTCCCAGCACGCGCTTTCCGGCCTTCACCGCATGCTCCATGGCCTGAAAGTGATAGGGAAAAATGCGATTCCCGCCGCAGAACACAAACGCGTCGCAGGCGTCGAGCGCTCCGTCGAGGGCATAGCCGTCGTCGGCCAGCAGGCCCAGCGGGATTCCGCCGTTCGCCGCCACCCGCTTTGCGTAGTTGTTGACGAAGATGTAGTTGTCCTTGTAGTAGTCGTCCGTGTCGAACAGCTTCGCCGTGGGCACGATGCCGATCAGCTGCTTTTTCATGGCGTTTTCCTCCCTGATGATTTTCCCGGCAGGACAGCGCGCCGGGCGCAAAAAAGCCGGGAGCGGCAAAAACCGCTTCCGGCGCGAAGGGGCGTGCGATTACAGCTTGGACGCGGCGGCCTCGTCCACGAAGATGAGGCAGTTGGGATGGCAGCGGAGGATGGAGGCGGGCACGTGGGGATCGATCTTGCCCTTCACGGTGTCGTGGATGGCCTGCGCCTTGTCCTCGCCGTTGGCGACCAGCACGACGGTCCTGGCCTTCATGATGTTGCCCACGCCCATGCTGATGGCGTGACGCGGCACCTCGTCGCGGTTGTTGAAGAAGCGGGTGTTCGCGTCGATGGTGGAGTCGGTCAGGGTGATGACGTGGGTCTCATAGGTGAAGTGATCGTCGGGCTCGTTGAAGCCGATGTGGCCGTTGCGGCCGATGCCCAGCAGCTGAATGTCGATGCCGCCCGCCGCCTCGATGGCCGCGTCGTAGTCGGCCGCTTCCTTTTCCATGTCCGCGGCGATGCCGCTGGGCACATGGGTATTGGCCTTGTCGATGTTGACGTGGTCGAACAGCTCTTCATTCATGAACCGGCGATAGGAGCACACGTGATCGGGCTTCAGGCCGACGTATTCGTCCAGGTTCCAGCTGCGGCATCTGGAGAAATCCATCGCGCCCTCCCTGTTCAGCCTGATCATCTCGTGATACAGCGGGATGGGAGAGGAGCCGGTGGCCAGGCCGAAGATGGCGTTGGGCTTCTTCATGAGCTCGGCGGCGAACACGGACACGGCGGCCCTGGCGGCCTCTTCCTTGGTCTTAAAAACAAATACCTGCATGATAAACGCTCCTTTTCCGCGCAAAGCGCGTCTGATAATAATATATTGGCAGGGCGCAGGCGCTCTGCCCGACCTGCCGCTATTATAGCACATTCCCCGCGGGAATGCCACCACTTTTGCCGGCGGGTGATTGCAAAATTTCCCCGGCGTGTGGTATAATAAGGCCGTATGCAGGCAAAAGGCTCAAAAACCCGCCTGCACGAAGGGAGCGTTCCGCATGAGTACCCGTTTTTTCACGGACAGCACCGCCGACCTGACCACCGAGCAGGCTGCGCAGCGCGGTCTGGAGCTGATCTATTTCCCCTATTACCTGGACGGCGAGGAGTATTCCAGCGACCCGCAGGCGGCAAACCGCATGGACAGCGACGAGTTTTACCGCCGGATGGAGGCGGGAGGCGATACGCGCACCGCCCAGATCAACCAGGCCTGCTTCACGGAGCGCTTCGAGAGCATCCTGAAGGCGGGCGACGACGTGTTCTACATCGCCTTCTCCAGCGGCCTGAGCGGCACGGCGGACAACGCGGCGGTCGTCGCGCGCGAGCTGATGGAGAAGTATCCCGGGCGGCGCGTCTGGGTCGTGGATTCGCTGTGCGCCTCGACCGGCCAGGGGCTGCTCGCCGACATGGCGATGCGCCTGCACCGCGCCGGAAAAAGCGACCAGGAGGTCTATGACTGGTGCATGGAAAACCGCCTGCACGTGCATCACGTGTTCACCGTGGCCGACCTGAAATACCTCAAGCGCAACGGCCGCGTGTCGGTGCTCAGCGCCGTCATGGGCAGCATGCTCAACATCAAGCCGCTTCTGTACGTGGACGACAAGGGCTTCCTGATCTCGCTTGAAAAGGTTCAGGGCCGCAAAAAGTCCATCCGCGCGCTGGTCGATCACATGGCGCAGTTCGTGGGCGGCGAGTACCCGGCCGAGCTGCCGCTGTACATCTGCCAGGCCTACTCGGACGAGGACGCGAAGCTGCTCGTGCGCCTGCTGGAGGAGCGCTTCCATCACCCCGTGGAGGTGGTCAGCAGCATCACGCCCACCATCGGCGCGCACAGCGGCCCGGGCACGCTGGCCGTCTTCTTCTTCAGCGAGCATCCGCGCGGGCTGTAGCGCCCGGCCGTCCCCGCCCGGAGCCGCCTTCGAAGGCGATAACTTGAAAAAATTATGACACATGAGAAAGCGGCTTGATTTTGCGCAATGGGGCGGTTATAATGGAAGCGAGGTGAAGAATTATGCCGCAGTGCCCGTTGATTTTGATTTGCGACGACGACCCGGTGGTTCACGAGTCGCTCGGTATGTACCTGGACGCGGAGGGCTATGAGCACATTTCCGCGTATAACGGCGAGGAGGCCCTGACCATGGTCGAGGATCGCCACCCCGACCTGATGATCCTGGACGTCATGATGCCGCGCATGTCGGGCATCGACGTGTGCCGCACGGTTCGCCTGACCAAGAAGCTGCCCATCATCATGCTGACCGCCAAGAGCGAGGAAATCGACCGCATCCTGGGCCTTGAGCTGGGCGCGGACGACTACATCGTCAAGCCCTTCAGCCCGCGCGAGGTCATCGCCCGCATCAAGGCGGTGCTCCGGCGCTTCTCCGAGCCGGCCGACGTGGACGAATCGATCGTGCGATTCCCGCAGCTGGAGGTCAACCTGAGCAACTATCAGGTCAAGGCCGCCGGCAAGGTCATTCCCTGCACGCCCAAGGAGGTCGAGATTCTGCACATGCTGACCTCCCACGCGGGTCAGGTCTTTTCGCGCGAGCAGATTCTCTCCCACGTCTGGGGCTACGACTTCTTCGGCGACACGCGCACGGTGGATACCCACATCAAGCGCATCCGCCAGAAGCTGCCGCAGGAGGGCGTGCCGTGGGCGCTCAAGACCGTGTACGGCGTGGGCTATAAGTTCGAGGTGAATACATGAGACACAGCGTGCTGGTGCAGCGTGTCTACGGGGTGGTCGTGATTGCGCTCGCTTTCACGGCCATCTTTACTGCGCTCACCTATTCAATCCTGTCGCGCGCGATGTTCACCAACATCAAGGCGGCCGAGCTGCTGCCCAAGGCGCGGGCGCTGAGCAAGCTGCTGAGCGCTTCGTATGACGACGAGGATTATCGCTGCGCCATGCGCGAGGTGCTGGGCGAGATGGACGACGACGCGTCGTTTCTGGGCGCGTACTTCATCGTCGTGGACGCCGAGGGCCATCCGGTGCTCTCCAGCGAGGGCGTGAGCCTGAAGGGACTCAACGGCGCGCACGAGATGATCGAGCAGATGCTTTCCGGCCAGGAAACGCAGCTGTACAGCAAGTGGATTTTCTCCCAGCTCAACGTGGTCAGCGTGGGCACGCCCATCTTCCGGGGCGAGAACATCGTGGGCGGCGTGCTGGTGTTCGTGCCGCTGTACGAGGCCATGGCCGCGTCGAGCAGCATGAACAGCGCGCTGCTGCTGTCGCTGTTTATCATCATGCCGCTGACCCTGCTGCTGATCTACCTGTTCGCGGGCCGCATGGCCAAGCCGCTGCGGCAGATGAAGGACGTGGCCATCTCCATGGCCGAGGGCGACTATCAGGTGCGCGCCAACGACGAGCAGCGCGGCGAGATGGGGCAGCTGGCCCGCTCGCTCAACCACCTGTCCCAGGAGCTGTACCGCAACATCAGCGAGCTGACCATGGAGCGCAACCGCCTGCGCCAGTCGGTCGACGGCCTGAGAGAGGGCTTTGTCTCGGTGGACAGCCTGGGGCGCATCGAGCACTACAACCCCGCCGTCAAGCGCATGTTCAGCGTGCTGCCGCCCGGGGGAAAGGGCCGCCAGATGGAGCTGATTCCCGACGAGGCGGTCTGGGACGACTTCCGCGCCGCCATCGCCGACAAGAGCGCCCGCACCCGTCAGATCGAGGTGCTCGACCGGCTCATCCGCGTCACCATCACTCCGCTGATCGACGAAAACCAGAACTGCGTGGGCGCGGTCGGCCTGTTCACCGACATCACCGAGCAGGAGCGCCTGGAACGCACCCGCCGCGACTATGTGGCCAACGTGTCCCACGAGCTGCGCAGTCCGCTGACCGCCATGCGCGCCCTGCTCGAGCCCATGCACGACGGCATGGTGCGCGACGAGGCCACCATCAGGCGCTATTACGACATCCTGCTGCGCGAGACCATGCGCCTTTCCCGCCTGATCAACGACCTGATGGAGCTGAGCAGGCTGCAAAGCGGCACACTCTCCCTCGACCGCGAGGAGGTCTCCCTCAAGGAGATGCTCTCCGACCTGGCCGAGCGCTACCGCCTGACCGCGGAGGATCAGGGCAAGCACTTCGAGCTGCGGTGCGATCCCGCCGCCTGCCCGCCGGTCATCACCAATGAAGACCGCACCGAGCAGATCCTGGTCATCCTGCTGGACAACGCCATGAAGTACACCCCCGACGGCGGCCTGGTCTTCCTGGACGCGAACTGGGAGGGCGAAAAGGTGGTGCTGATGGTGGGCGACACCGGCGTGGGCATCGCGCCCGAGGATCAGCCCTACGTATTCGACCGGTTTTACAAGGTGGACAAATCGCACGGCAGCTCCGGCTCCGGGTTGGGTCTGTCCATCGCGAAGGAAATCCTGCAGGCCATGGGCGAAACCATCCGCGTGCAGAGCGAGCCCGGCAGGGGCAGCGTGTTCAGCTTCACCCTGACCAAGGCCGGGCAGGGCCCGGTGCCACCTGCTGCCGCCGAATAGAACACGAATTCGGGAACCATAGATTCAAGTTCCCGAATTCTGCGAATCCGCAAAATTCTTTGCGGATTAATGGTCGGCGCTGCCGACTCGCCTCCGCTGGGGGAGGCTCCGCTTCGCTTCGCGCTCCCCAGACCCCCACCGAAGTTTGTCTGCGCCGGCCAAACGCATCCTTCGGCCATAAATTAGAGCCTCAGGATGCTTCGCGGCTGGAAAACCCGGGGTTACTGCCCCACAGCCTGCTGCCGCGTATCCTTTTAACGACCATTGGCCGACATAAATTGAAGCGGCCAGGGTCTGCGAGACCTGAAAATATACCGTCACGACAAACGATAAAGGAGTGCTGAAAACATGAAGAGACTGCCGTTCGTGCTGCGCTTTCGGGCAGGCAGGCGCGAGGAAGGCCGCGCGTTCATCCGGGAAAACTGGGCGCGGGCAAAGGAGCTGCTCGCCCCGCTGGGCGCGGGCAACCTGTCGGCGTGGGGCGTTGAGGACTTCGTGCTGTGCTATGGTGAGTACCCGGACGCGACCGCGCCTGAACAGCTGCAGGCAGTGATCGAGCAGGCGATGCGCGAAGGCCTGAACGCCTACTGCGAGCTGTTCGCCGCGCCGGGCACGCTTTCGCTGATGTACCACGACATCGGCGTGGTGCGCGAGGACAAGTCGCTCATCCGCCACCGCGTGTTCGCCACCCGCCTCAAGCCGGGCTGCGCCGAGGAATATAAGCGCCGCCACGACGCCCTGGTCGCCGCGCGCGGGGATCGCGTGACCCAGGGGCCGGAGAGCAACTTCACCATCTGGAACGCGAACGGCTGCATCTTCGGCTACTGCGAGCTGGTCATATCCTACGACCATCCCATGACCGGGGAGGAACGCGCCTCAACCGTCGCCTGGGAAACCCGCCAGCTGGAGATCATGGACTGGCTGACCGACGACGTGGACTGGATGACCGGCGAGCGTCACGAGCATATCGCCCGTCTGAGCGGCGAATAGGCGGGGGCGCACAGTACCCCCGCCCCCCTCATCCGTGCGGAAACCGCACGGATGATTTTTCGGCGCATGCCGCGATGCGGCATGCGTCGCGCCCACCCCGGGCGGCAAAGCCGCCCGGGGTGGGCAGGGGCGCCCGAGCTGTGCGGTCCGCCGATGCGAGTGACGGGCGCAGTAACTTCGGTGGGGGTCTGGGGGAGCGCAAAGCGAAGCGGAGCCTCCCCCAGAGCGCCCGCGGCGGCGAAGCCGCCGCGGGCGCTGCTCCATATTTGCCGCAAAAACTGTGTTTTTGCGGCAAATATGGAGCCGGAGGGGGAGGGGCCATGGCCCCTCCCCCTCGCCCCCTCCCTCGGGCGGCCGCAGCCGCCCGTAAAACGCGATTCCCTTCAGGGAATCGCTTCCCTGCGGCCCCATTGGGGCCGTGGGTGGGGTGCGGGGAGGCGCGCGCCGTTCAGGCCGCCCTCCCCGGTTTCCCCGCGGCGGCTGTGCCGCCGCGGAACGCGTGACGCGCAGCGCGCGTCACGCCGGGGTGGGGGTGCGGGGGAGGGGGCGCGCAGCGCCCCCTCCCCCGCACCCGCGCCGCAGCGCGGCGCGGCGGGGAATAAAACCGACCCTGCCCGGCTAATCCGGCACACGAAGCGTTTCCTTTTGATAGGCGGTGGGCGTGCGTCCGGTGAGCTTGCGGAAGGCGCGATTGAAGTTGGCGGTATTGTTGAAGCCGGACTGCAGCGCCACGTCGAGTATGGTCATTTCGCGGTTGCCCAGCAGGGTAATGGCGTATTGCACGCGCTTGGCCACGATATACTCCCACAGCGTAATGCCGTAGGTGCGCTTGAAAAGGGTGGAGAAGTACGCACGGCTCATGCCGGCCATCTGCGCGATTTCATCGAGAGTAAGCGGCTGGGTCAGGTGATCCTGAATGTAGCGGGCGGCGTGCTCAATCTTGTCCATGCTCTGGGCGGCGGCGGTAGCCTCCTCGTTCGGCGCAAAGTTCGGCTCCTGGCTCAGCTCGGCCAGCAGCAGCAGCAGCTTCGCCTTGACCATGGGAAGCGCCGACGCGCCCCTTTCGGCGAACAGCTCCTCGAAGCCCAGCAGCGTCTCGGCGATCCGCCCGGCGATAGGCTCTTTCGCCAGTATGCGGTTCTGAAAGCGCGAATTGCGGTTCAGAAACAGGCTCAGGTACTGCCGGTCGAAGGAATCGGGCGCGGGCGCGCAGACGAAGTTGCGCGTAAAGTGGAAGTTGAGGATCAGCATCTTCTCCTGCGCGTCGATGCGGGTGATGTAGTGCGGCTCATTGCTGGCGAAGAGGAAGATGTCGCCCGACTCGATCGGATAGCGCTGGCTGCCCACGTGATAAATACCCGTCCCGGCGCGAAACAGCGCGATTTCGAACTCCGGATGGCAGTGAAACTGCGGCGCGCGGGTGAACGGGCTGACCAGGCGCTGGTACAGGTGCACGTCGAACGCGCCGCTCAGGTCGCTGTGGTATCGAAAATCGCTGGTATGCATGGGTCTTACCCCCTTTGCTCGTCCCGGCCGCCTCGCCGGGGAATTTTGCAAATCGAAATATAGTTTGCATTTTCGAAAACATAGTTATGGACAGCGCGAGCCTTTTTGATTTATAGTATAGCCATCAACGGCAAATACGTCAATAGGTCAGGAGGAAACATTATGAGCAAGATTCCCACCCTTACCCCCGAGCAGCGCCAGAACCTGGTCATCACCGACATGCGCTTCTGCGACATCGACGGCATGCCCAAGCGCTGCACCCTGATCAAGATTTACACCAACGTCGAGGGTCTGGTCGGCTACGGCGAGGTGCGCGACGCGGCCACCAAGACCTACGCCGCGATCTGCAAGAGCCGCATACTGGGCGAGAACCCCTGCAATGTGGACAAGATTTTCCGCCGCATCAAGCAGTTCGGCGGCCACTCCCGTCAGGGCGGCGGCGTGTCCGGCATCGAGGTGGCGCTGATGGACCTGGCGGGCAAGGCGTACGGCGTGCCCTGCTATCAGCTGCTGGGCGGCAAGTTCCGCGACAAGATCCGCGTGTACTGCGACACCGACGTGGAGGGCAGGCATACCGGCCACGACATGGGCCTGGCGCTCAAGGCGCGCATGGAGTCCGGCTTTACCTTCCTGAAGATGGACCTGGGCATCGGCCTGCTGATCGACGAGCCCGGCACGCTGACCGCGCCGCTGGGCTTCCTGGAGGAGCTCAAGACCTACGGCAAGCACTCGGTCAACGCGCCCCACGGCTCCATGGACTATTCCCAGATGACCAAGAAGAGCTACGAGGTCAACACCGTGGCGCACCCCTTCACCGGCATTCACCTGACCGAAAAGGGTCTGGACATGCTGGAGAACTACGTCAGGGAAGTCCGCGACGTGATCGGCTACGACGTGCCGCTGGCTGTCGACCACTTCGGCCACATCTGCGTGGAGGACTGCATCCGCTTCCTGCGCCGGGTGGAGAAGTACAACCTGGCCTGGGTCGAGGATCTGGCGCCCTGGCACTTCACCGAGCATTACGTCCGCCTGCGCAACAGCACCACCGTGCCGATCGCGACCGGCGAGGACATCTACCTCAAGGAGAACTTCGAGCCGCTGATGAAGGCGGGCGGCGTGTCCCTGATTCACCCGGACGTGCTGACCACCGGCGGCATGCTGGAGACCAAGAAGATCGGCGACATGGCGTATGACTACGGCGTAGCCGTGGCGCTGCACATGGCCGAAAGCCCGATCGGCGCGATGGCCGCCGTACACGTGGGCGCGGCGCTGCCCCAGCTCATGTGCATGGAGTATCACTCGGTGGACGTGCCCTACTGGCAGGATGTCGTCAACGGCCTGCCCAGGCCCCTGATCGACCACGGCTTCATCACCGTCCCCGACGCGCCCGGCCTGGGCATCGAGTCGCTGAACGAGGAGCTGATCGAGAAGCTGGTCTGCAAGAACATCCCCGGCGTGTGGGAGCCCACCGACAACTGGGATAACGACATCTGCAATGACCGCCTGTGGTCGTAACCCGAACTCAACAGCGCATACAGGGGCGTGCTGAGCCCCCTGTGTGCGCAGTGAATAAAGCATACGGGAGGAAAAACATGAGCGGATCACGCCTCGCAGCGCTTCGTCCCTTCGAGGAAAAGAAGGATTACCTGGACATGCGCGTTCAGACCGGCATCGAGCAGCACCGCAAGGGCTTTCACACGCTCCGCGTGGTCGACGCGCAGGGGCAGCCCATTCCCGGCGCGCGCGTTTCCCTGAAGCAGAAATCGCACGACTTTTTCTTCGGCGGAAACCTGTTCCTGCTGGGTCAGCTGGCCGACGAGCAGCGGCAGCGCGACTATGAGCGCGCCTTCTGTCATCTGTTCAACATGGCGACCCTCCCCTTCTACTGGAACGGTCTGGAGCCCGAGCAGGGCAGGCTGCGCTTCGCCGCCGACAGCGAGCCGGTTTACCGCCGGCCGCCGGTCGACCTGTGCCTGGACTTCTGCGATCAGCACGGCATTACGCCCAAGGCGCACTGCCTGAACTACGACGGCTGGTCGCCCGACTGGCTGCCGACCGGCGCGCGCGAGGTCAGGTACTACCTGGAGAAGCGCATGGGCAAGCTTGCCGAGCACTGCGCAGACCGCATCCACGGCTGGGAGGTCATCAACGAGGTGCTCTGCTCCTGGCACAAGACCGAGTTTTTCCATGATCCAAAGGTCGTTGAGTGGAGCTTCGAGACCGCCCGCAGGTACTTCCCGAACAACGAGCTGATCATCAACGAGGCGGCGCAGAAAATCTGGGATCCCTTCTGCTACAACCGCAGCGAGTACTATATGCTCATCGAGCGCGCGCTGCGCCAGGGCGCGTCCATCGACGCGATCGGCCTGCAGTATCACATGTTCTACAAGGAGGAAAAGGAAGCGATCAAGACGCGCGGCTTCTATGACCCGGAGCAGCTGTGCGCGGTCATGGACCAGTACGCCGACTTCGGCCTGCCGCTGCAGGTGACCGAGATCACCATCCCCTGCTATCACGAGACCTCCTTCGACGAGGACATGCAGGCGGAAATCCTCAAGAACCTGTACTCCCTCTGGTTTGCCCACGACAGCATGGAGGCCATCGTCTACTGGAACCTGTCCGACGGCGGCGCCTGTGCGGGCGGCGAAGACGAGTCGCACAACGAAAACCGCTTCCTGGGCGGCCTGCTGCACGCCGACATGACCCCCAAGGCCTCCTATCGCGTGCTGGACGACCTGATTCACCGCCAGTGGCACACCGAGGCGCTGCTCACCGCCGATGCGTCCGGCCGCGCGTCCGTGCGCTCCTTCTTCGGCCGGTACGACCTGGAAATCGCCGCGAACGGCCGCGTTTACACCCGCGAAATTCACCTGAGCCGCGAAAACCAGGGCGAGCTCACGCTCTGCCCGGAACAGAAATAAAAAAGCGAGGTACATTCAAATGAGCGACAGTCGCCGCGACGTCCTTCGCCCCTTTGAGGAAAAGAAGGACTACATGAACATGCGCATTCAGACCGGCATCGAGCAGAACCGCAAGGCCGGCGCCACCGTAAAGGTGGTCGACCGCGACGGCAATCCGGTGCCCGGCGCGCACGTCGCCCTGCGCCAGAAGAGCCATGACTTCTTCCACGGCGCGAACATCTTCATGCTCGAGCAGCTGGAGACCCCCGAGAAGAACCAGGCCTACAAGGAGCTGTTCGCCGGCGCGTTCAACATGGCCACCGTGCCCTTCTACTGGAACGGCCTGGAGCCCGAGCAGGGCAAGCCCCGCTTCGCCGCCGACAGCCCGTTCTTCTATCGCCGCCCCGCGCCCGACCTGTGCGTGGACTTCTGCGAGCAGCACGGCATCACGCCCAAGTGCCACTGCCTGAACTATGACCAGTGGACTCCCATGTGGGTGCCGCAGGAGGTCAGCGCGGTCAAGCCGCTGCTGGACAAGCGCATGCGGGAGATCGCCGAGCGTTATCGCAATCGCATCCCCGGCTTCGAGGTCATCAACGAGACGCTGTGCGGCTTCGTCGAGGATTCCGACCGCCACTCCACCATGCTCTTCCGCGATCCCGAGGTGGTCGAGTGGAGCTTCAAGACCGCCCGCCGCCACTTCCCGATGAACGAGCTGATCATCAACGAGGCCTCCGGCTTCTGCTGGGAGCAGTTCAAGGACAACCGTACCGCCTACTACATGCAGATCGAGCGCGCGCTTTCCAAGGGCGCGCCCATCGACGCGATCGGCATGCAGTACCACATGTTCTTCAGGAAGGAGGACGAGCAGGAGCGCACCCGCGTCTACTACGACCCGGAGCGCTTTTACGGCGTGCTCGACCGCTTCTCCGACTTCGGCCTGCCCATCCAGATCACCGAAATCACCCTGCCCGCCTATGCCGAAACCGAGGAGGACGAGGCGATTCAGGCCGAGATCCTGAAGAACGTTTACTCCATGTGGTTCTCGCACGGGAGCGTCGAGGCGGCCATCTACTGGAACGTGGTGGACGGCTACGCCCACGTGAGCAAGGACAACCCCGGCTGGAACGAAAACTACTACCTGGGCGGCCTGGTGCGCCACGACTTCACGCCCAAGCCGGCCTACTACATGCTCAAGAATCTGTTCGAGAAGGAATGGCACACCGAGGTCGAGCTGGACACCTGCGAGTGCGGCTGCGCGGCCTTCCGCGGCTTCTACGGCAAATACGACGTGGAGGTGGTCGCGGGCGACATGCAGACCCGTGCCGAAATCCACCTGACGAAGGACGGCACGCCCGCCTTCACCATCACGCTGTAACGGCAGGAGGACAGACACATGCTGAAGTACGACAATCGCCGCGACATCCTCAAGCCCTTTGAGGAAAACCGCGAATACATGGACATGCGCGTGAAGACCGGCATCGAGCAGTACCGCAAGGGCTACGGCTCCATCCGCCTGCTGGACGGTGAGGGCCGGCCGGTTAAGGGCGCGCGCCTCGAGCTGAAGCAGAAGACCCACGACTTCCTGCACGGCGCGAACATCTTCATGCTGGACGAGATGGAGACCGCCGAGAAGAACGAGGGCTACAAGCAGATGTTCGCCGAGAGCTTCAACCTGGCCACCGTGCCCTTCTACTGGCGCGACCTGGAGCCCGAGCAGGGCAGGCCCCGCTACGCGCGCGACAGCTATAAGATCTATCGCCGTCCCGCGCCGCAGCTGTGCGTGGACTTCTGCAGGGCCAACGGCATCACCCCCAAGGCGCACTGCCTGAACTACGACCCGTGGTCGCCCGACTGGGTGCGCGGCGCGGTGCCGGCGCAGGAGATCAAGCGCCTGCTGGACAAGCGCTTCGGCGAGTGCGCCGAGTGGTTCGCCGGCGACATTCCCGGCTGGGAGGTCACCAACGAGACCATGTGCAACAACGGCAGCGCCACCTCGTTCTACATGCAGGACGATTTCGTCAGGTGGTCGTTCGACTGCGCCGAGCGGCACTTCCCGATGAACGAGCTGATCATCAACGAGGCCACCGAGCACGTCTGGGGCGATGCGCACGACTATTTCAAGGGCAACCGCAACAAGTACCTCGAGCAGTGCCGCCTGGAGATCGAGCACGGCGCGCCCATCGACGCGATCGGCATGCAGTATCACATGTTCTATCGCGCCGAGGACGAGCTCGCCAGGGCCAGCTATTTCTACAACCCCGTGACGCTGTATCAGGTCATGGACGCCTACGCCCGGCTGGGCAAGCCGCTGCAGATCACCGAGGTCACCATTCCCGCCTACTCCTGGGAGCCTGAGGACGAGGAGATTCAGGCCGAGATCCTGAAGAACCTGTACGCCATCTGGTTCAGCCATCCGGCGATGGAGGCGATCATCTACTGGAACCTGGTGGACGGCTACGCGGCCTGGGCGCCCCAGGGCGACATGACCAGCGGCGAAAACTACTACGCGGGCGGCCTGGTGCGCTTCGACATGACCAAAAAGCCCGCCTATTACACCCTGCGCGACCTGTTCAAAAAGACCTGGCACACCGAGACCGTCACCGGCACGAACGACGAGGGCGTGGCCGCGTTCAACGGCTTCTTCGGCAAATATGACCTCGAGATCACCGTGGACGGCAAGACCATCCGCCGCGGTATTCACTTCGCCAAGGACGGCGTTCGCCACCTGGTGGTTCGCCTGTAGGGCGCCGCGAGCTGGGGAGGGCGGCCTGAACGGCGCGCGCCTCCCCAGACCCCACCCACAGCTCCTATGGAGCCGCAAGGAACCGATTCCCTGAAGGGAATCGGATTCAGCTTGTCAAAAAAGGTTTTGACAAGCTGGTGGACGGGGAAGCACGCTCCCCCGCCACTGCCACCCTCACCAGTCTCCGCTAAAAATCAAAGATTTTTCGGGCGCGGAGCCTGCAGGGAAACGATTTTTGCTCTGGAAAATGAGATTTTCCGGCGCAAAAATCGCC
>CAKUFB010000036.1 GCA_934647145.1 uncultured Clostridia bacterium | reverse complement strand
GCTGCTGATCCGCAGGCCGGAGGGGCGGCGGGACTATCAGCTGCTCTATATCTGGCGGGGGCAGGGCAAGTACCTTTTGTCGGGCAGGGAGCGCATGCTGCCGGCGGGCACGGTGATTCTGTACGCGCCGGGCGTGCCGCAGATCTACTCCTACCGGCCGGAATACCACTGCCAGGTGGGCTGGATTCACTTCACGGGCACGCTGGCCGAGCCGCTGCTCCGTCGAAGCGGCCTCATGGACGCCCCGGTCGCGCAGGTGGGCGAGCTGCCCGAGATCAACCGGCTGCTGCTGCGCATCGTGCGGGAGCTTCAGCGGCAGGAGACGCAGTATGAGGATCAGGTCACGGCCTACTTCATCGAGCTGGTCACGCGCATCGGGCGGCGGCTGACGCAGCTGAGCGACGCGAGCGGCTATGAGCGCGCCCAGCGCATCCGCGAGGTCATGGAATACCTGCACACGCACTATGACCAGGCGCTCAGCGTGGATTTCTGCGCGCAGCTGTGCGCCCTGTCCAGGCACCACTTTATCCACGTCTTTCGGGAGTTTACCGGCCTGTCGCCCTACGCCTACCTGACCGACGTGCGCCTGAGCGAGGCGGTGCACCTGCTGGGGGCGACCGAGCTGCCCGTGGCCGACGTGGCCAGGCGCTGCGGCTATGAGGATCCGCTCTACTTCAGTCGCCTGTTCAAGAAAAAATACGAGCTGTCGCCCTCGGCCTTTCGCAGGCAGAGCGACGAGAAAGGAAACTAGCGCATATGAGAGTCGTCATCATCGACGGCCAGGGCGGGGGAATGGGCCGCGCGCTGACCGAGCGGCTGCGGGCCGCGTCGCCTGAAGCCGAAATCATCGCGGTGGGAACCAACGCGCTGGCCACCGCCGCCATGCTCAAGGCGGGTGCGAGCGCCGGAGCCACCGGGGAAAACGCCGTGCGGGTCAACTGCCGCCGGGCGGACGTGATCGCCGGGCCGATCGGCATTGTGCTGGCCGACGCGCTGCTGGGCGAAATCACTCCGGAAATGGCGCGGTGCGTGGCCGCGTCGCCCGCGCGCAAGGTACTGCTGCCCATGCAGAAGTGCCACATTCAGGTGGCGGGCGTCGCGCCGCTGACCACGCAGGAGCTGGTCGAGGACGCGGTCAGGCGAATACTGGAGGGACAGAAGCAATGAGAACGGAAGCGCTGATCGCGTCGGTCATCGTGCCGATTCTGCTGGCCATGATGACCGGCTACTATCTCAAGCGCAGCAAAATCGTCAGCCCCGCCGGCGCGAGTGACTTTAACAGGGTGGTGTTCAAGTGCCTGCTGCCGGCCAGCCTGTTCTTCAACGTCAGCACGACCTCGTTTCGGGAGGTCGTGAACCTGCCGCTGATCCTCTTCTGCGTGCTGGGCACGCTGGCGGTGTTCTTCGGATGCGTGCTGCTCGTGCCCCGATTCGCGCGCGACAGGCGGCGCGCCGCGGTCATCGAGCAGGCGATTTATCGCGGAAACTACGTGATCTTCGGTCTGGTCGTGATCGAGGGCTTCTTCCCCGAGCAGCTGGGCGTGGCCAGCGTGGTGTCCGCGTTCCTGATTCCCACCTACAACACCCTCGCGGTCGTGCTGCTGGAGAGCGCGGGCGGCGGACATGTGAACGTGAAAAAGACGGTCAGGGGCGTGGTCACCAACCCGCTGATCCTGGCCAACGTGCTGGGAATTCTGTTCAGTCTGACCGGACTGAGCCTGCCGGGCGTGCTCAAAAGCTACGTGCAGAGCCTGGCCAAAATGAGCTCGACGGCCGGCCTGCTGGGCGTGGGCATGTGCTTCGAATTTAAAACGCTGCGCAAAAACGCCCGGGCGCTGGGCGCGAGCGTGCTGTGCAAGCTGGTGCTGCTGCCCGTGATCATGTGCCTGCTGGGCGTGTGGTGGTTCGACTTCCGCGACGCGGAGCTCATGATCACCCTCATCGCCTTCGGCGCGCCCACCGCCGTGTCCAGCTACACCATGGCGCAGATGTACGACGTCGATCACGACCTGGCCAATCAGGAGGTCGTCGCTACCACCCTGGGCTGCATCGTCACCCTCGCCGCGCTCATCTGGGCCTTCACCCAGACGCCCTTTTTGACGCTGTAGGGAACGTTGGGGAGGCTGACTTTCTGAGAAAGTCACCTCCCCAAGCCCCACCCGGAAAGCACATTGATCCGCAAAATGGACTGATGGGAAGAAATGCGGTTCCCCGAATGCGGCGAAGGTGCGAAGAGGCTGTTTCGCGGCCTTGATGGGTGAAGAGACATGCTTTTCGAATGATGAGAACAGCCTTTGGATAAGACCTTTTCCCCCAAAACGCTTCATTCGGGGAATTACGTGCCTATGATGTGATTTTTTGCGTGGATCATAGTGTTTTCCGGGTGGGGTCTGGGGAGGCGCCTTTTTCAAAAAGGCGGCCTCCCCGGCGTTCCCCCCGTAAGGAGGTTGAGAATATGACGCTGCAGGAGATTGTGGACAGGAGCCGGCGGATTGTGTTTTTCGGCGGGGCGGGGGTCTCGACGGAGAGCGGGATACCGGACTTTCGGAGCCAGGACGGGCTGTACCGGCAGAGGTACAAGTACCCGCCCGAGGTGATTTTGAGCCGGACGTTTTTCGAGCTGCACCCGGCGGAGTTTTTCGACTTTTACCGGGCGAAGATGCTGTGCCTGGACGCGAAGCCGAACGCGGCGCACCTGAAGCTGGCGGAGATGGAGAAGAAGGGCAGGCTGCACGGCCTGGTGACGCAGAACATCGACGGGCTGCACCGGGCGGCGGGGAGCAGGGAGCTGTTCGAGCTGCACGGCTGCGTACACAGGAACTACTGCATGGACTGCGGCCGGCTGTACGACGCGCAGTTCATCCTGCGCTCGAGCGGCATTCCCCGGTGCGCGTGCGGCGGGGTGGTCAAGCCGGACGTGGTGCTCTACGAGGAGCCGCTGGACGAGGCCACCGCGCGCGGGGCGATGCGGGTGATTTCCGAGGCGGACGCGCTGATCGTGGCGGGCACCAGCCTGAACGTGTACCCGGCGGCGGGATACCTGAGCTACTTCCGCGGGCGCGACCTGGTGGTCATCAACCGCGACGCGACCCCGGCCGACGCGGACGCGGCGCTGGTCATTCGAGAGCCGGTCGGCCAGGTGCTGGGCGAGCTGCGGGTGTGAGCGAGGAAGGTTGTTTTTTGAACCATACGACAGAAGGAGGAATCAGAGAATGCAGTACGAAATCAAGGGCGGAGCGTTTCCCGTGGTGATCTGCCAGCTGGAGAGCGGCGAGCAGATGGTGACTGAAAAGGGCTCCATGGTCTGGATGAGCCCCAGCATGCAGATGGAGACGAAGGGCGGTGGCCTGGGCAGGATGTTCTCCAAGGCATTTTCTGGCGAGAGCATGTTCCAGAACGTCTACACGGCGCGCGGCGCGGGCATGATCGCCTTCGGCTCCAGCTTTCCCGGCCGGATACTGGCGCTGACCATCGCGCCCGGGCAGGAAATGATCGTGCAGAAGAGCGCCTTCCTGGCCGCGCAGCCGGGCGTGGAGCTGTCGATTCACTTTAACAAGAAGCTGGGCGTGGGGCTGTTCGGCGGCGAGGGCTTCATCATGCAGCGGCTCAGCGGACGCGGGGTCGCCTTCGTGGAGATCGACGGCGAGCTGGTCGAGTACGAGCTGAAGGCGGGCGAGCAGCTGGTGGTGGACACCGGCAACGTCGCGGGCTTTACCGAGGGCGTGCGGATGGAAATTCAGCAGGTGCCGGGCATGAAAAACAAGCTGCTGGGCGGCGAGGGCCTGTTCAACACCCTGCTGACCGGGCCGGGGCGCGTCTGGCTGCAGACCATGCCCATCAGCGGCGTCGCGGCCTCCATTCGCCCCTACATTCCCACCGGCAACAGCTGAGGAAAGAGGACGCGCCCCGATCGGCGCGGCGAAAAGTGAATATAGAATGCCCGCAGGCAGCGAAGGCGCTGTGTCTGCGGGCATTCTGCCGTCCTGAAATGCGAGCAAAGGGAAATTTGATCAATTCCTTACAATGGCGGGATTTGTTTCATACAGGACGATGTTATCCTGTAATCGTTCCAAGGGGAACAAGAAGAGCAATTTTAGGAGGACATCGAAATGAAGAAGCTAGTCTGCATGATGATGACCGTGGTTCTGCTGGTAACGGGCGCTTTCGCCATGGCGGAAACGATCGACGTGATTTCTCGAGAGGACGGCTCCGGTACGCGCGGCGCGTTTATCGAGCTGTTTGGCATTGAGCAGAAGAACGAAGCGGGCGAGAAGGTCGACGATACGACCGATGAATGCGACATTACGAACTCCACCTCGGTCATGATGACCAGCGTGGCGGGCAACGACCAGGCGATCGGCTACATCTCGCTCGGCTCCCTGAACGAGACGGTGAAGCCGCTGAAGATCGACGGCGCGGAAGCGACCGTTGAGAACATCAAGGCGGATACCTACCACATCGCGCGTCCCTTCAACATCGCGACCCGCGCCGAGGTCAGCGACGCGGCGCAGGACTTCATCAACTTTATCATGAGCGCGGAAGGCCAGAAGGTGATCGAGGACAACGGCTACATCGCGGTGGTCGAGGATGCGCCCGCTTATGAGGGCGGCAAGGTGAGCGGCAAGGTCGTCATCGCCGGTTCCTCTTCCGTGACCCCCGTCATGGAAAAGCTGACGGAAGCCTACAAGGCGCTCAACCCCGATGTGGATCTCGAGCTGCAGCAGAGCGACTCCACCGCCGGCATGACCTCCACCATCGACGGCGTCTGCGACATCGGCATGGCCTCCCGCGAGCTGAAGGATTCCGAGCTTGAGGCCGGTCTGAAGCCCCTCAAGATCGCCATGGACGGCATCGCCGTGATCGTCAGCAACGACAATCCGGTGGAGGGTCTGACCAGCGAGCAGGTGCGCGACATCTACACGGGGAAGATCACTGACTGGAGCGAAGTGAATGAATAAACCCATTCGCCGGGGGGAGGCTTCTCCCCACCGGCACGTTTTCACAGGGCAGGCCCTCAGGGAGGGCCTGGCGCGGCTTGCGTTTACGCTGGCTGCCTGTGTCTGTATCCTGGCGGTCGGGCTGATCTGCCTGTTTCTGTTTGTGAACGGCGTTCCGGGCATGGCGAAGATCGGCGTGCTCGAGTTCCTGTCCGGGCAGAAGTGGAAGCCGGGCAACGAGGTATTTGGCATTCTGCCGTTTATCCTGGGCTCGGTGTATGTGACGGCCGGTGCGCTGCTCGTCGGCGTGCCTGCCGGGCTGCTGACGGCGATCTACATGTCGTACTTCGCCTCGAAGCGGATTGTAAAGATCATGCGGCCGGCGGTCTCGCTGCTGGCGGGCATCCCCTCGGTCGTGTACGGCTTTTTCGGCCTGGTAGTGATCGTGCCGCTGGTGCGGGAAACGCTCGGCGGCACGGGCTCCTGCCTGCTGACGGCCAGCCTGCTGCTGGGCATGATGATCCTGCCGACCATCATCACCGTCTCGGAGTCCGCGCTCAACGCGGTGTCCTCGACCTACTATGAAGGCGCGCTGGCGCTGGGCGCGACGCATGAGCGAAGCGTATTCCACGTGCTGCTGCCCGCGGCCAAAAGCGGCGTGACGGCGGGCGTGGTGCTGGGCATGGGGCGCGCCATCGGCGAGGCGACGGCCGTCATGATGGTGGCGGGCAACCGGACGAACATGCCCAAGGGGCTGCTCAAGGGCGTGCGCACGCTGACCAGCAACATCGTCATGGAGATGGGCTATGCCAGCGACCTGCACCGCGAGGCGCTGATCGCCACGGCGGTCGTGCTGTTCGTGTTCATACTGGCGATTTACCTGCTGACCAGCCTGCTGAAAAGGAGGAGTCACTGATGTCCGCAAAAGCGCAGTCCAGGCTGTACCGCTTTGCCGTGTACGCCGGCGCCTGCTTTTCCATGACCGTGCTGGCGCTGATCGTCGGATACATCCTGGTGAAGGGGATTCCGCACCTGACCCCGGAGCTGTTCGCGTGGAAGTACAACTCGGAGAACGTCTCGATGACGCCCGCGATCATCAACACGCTGCTGATGACGCTGCTCTCCCTGCTCGTGAGCATGCCGCTGGGCATCGGCGCCGCGATTTACCTCACCGAGTACGCCCGGCGCGGCAGCCGGCTGGTCAAGGCCGTGCGCATGACCGCCGAAACGCTGGCGGGCATTCCGTCGATTATCTATGGCCTGTTCGGCTCGCTCTTTTTCGTCGTGGCGCTGAAAATGGGCATGTCGCTGCTCTCCGGCGCGCTGACGCTCTCCATTATGGTGCTGCCGACCATCATGCGAACCACGGAGGAGGCGCTGCTGGCCGTGCCGGACAGCTACCGCGAGGGCAGCTTCGGCCTGGGCGCGGGCAGACTGCGCACGACGTTCCGCATCGTGCTGCCCAGCGCCGCTCAGGGCATACTCAGCGGCGTGATACTCGCCGTGGGGCGCATCGTGGGCGAAACCGCCGCGCTGATTTACACGGCGGGCACCGTGCCCAGAGTCCCTGAGAGCGTGCTCAGCTCCACGCGGACGCTGGCCGTTCACATGTACGTCATCTCGACCGAGGGCCTGCATATGGATCAGAGCTACGCCACGGCGGTCGTCCTGCTGGTGATCGTGCTGGGAATCAACGCGTTCTCCACCTTTGTAGCCAGGAAAATCAAAAGAGGTTCATGATGAGTAAGATCGAAATTGTCAGCCTGAATTTGCATTACGGCAGCTTTCAGGCGCTCAAGAACATCAATCTGTCCATCCGCGAAAAGGAAATCACCGCCTTCATCGGCCCCAGCGGCTGCGGCAAGAGCACGCTGCTCAAGTCCATCAACCGCATGAACGACCTGGTGGAGGGCTGCCGGATCGACGGCCAGATTCTGCTGGACGGTCAGGACGTCTATCGCGACATGGACGCCACGCTGCTGCGCAGGCGGGTGGGCATGGTCTTTCAGAAGCCCAATCCGTTCCCGATGAGCATCTACGACAACATCGCCTTCGGCCCGCGCACGCACGGTATCCGCAGCAAGGCGAAGCTGGACGACGTCGTTGAGCGCTCCCTGCGCAGCGCCGCCATCTGGGACGAGCTGAAGGACCGGCTGAAGAAGAACGCGCTGGGGCTGTCGGGCGGCCAGCAGCAGCGGCTGTGCATCGCGCGCGCGCTGGCCGTGGAGCCGGAGGTGCTGCTGATGGACGAGCCCACCTCCGCGCTCGACCCGATCTCCACCAGCAAGATCGAGGATCTGGCGCTGCAGCTGAAGCAGGACTACACCCTCGTCATGGTCACGCACAACATGCAGCAGGCGGCGCGAATCTCCGACCGCACGGCGTTTTTCCTGCTGGGAGAGGTGATCGAATACGGCGAGACGCAGAAGATCTTCTCCATGCCGCAGGACAAGCGAACGGAAGACTATATCACAGGAAGGTTTGGATAATATGAGAAACCGTTTTGACCAGCAGCTGGAGCTCCTCAACAGGGATCTGCTCGAGATGGGCGCGCTGATTGAAAGAAGCATCGAAAGCGCGACGCAGGCGCTGATTCGGCGGGATGTGGAGACCGCGAAAACCGCCATCGCCTCCGACCACGAGGTCGATCAGAAGGAGCGGGAAATCGAAGCGCTCTGCTTAAAGCTGCTTTTACAGCAGCAGCCTGTGGCAAAGGACTTGCGTTTTATCTCGGCAGCGCTTAAAATGATTACGGACATGGAGCGCATCGGCGATCAGGCCGCAGACATTGCGGGCATCGTGATCTACATCGCCGGGGAGCCCAGCATCAAGGAGCTCGTTCATCTTCCGCAGATGGGCCGCAGCGCTATCGACATGGTGCACGGCAGCCTGGACGCGTATGTGAAGAAGGATCTGGCGCTCGCGCGCAGGGTCATGGAGATGGACGACGTCGTGGACAGGCTGTTTGACGTGATCAAGAACGAGCTGATCGAAAAGATCCGCGCGGACGCCTCCACCGGCTCTCAGGCGATCGACCTGCTGATGATTGCCAAATACTACGAACGAATCGGCGACCATGCCCAGAATATTGCCGAGTGGGTGGAGTATGCGCTCACCGGCCGACATAAAGGAGTATTGCTCGCATGATTTACTACGTAGAGGACGACGACAGCATCCGCGAGCTGGTCGTCTACACGCTGTCGCAGATGGGCATGGAAACGCGGGGCTTTGCCAGCGCGGAGGAATTCTGGCCCGCCGTGGACAGGGCGCTTCCGGACCTGATCCTTCTGGACGTCATGCTGCCCGGGGAGGACGGCCTGCAGATTCTCAGGCGACTGCGCGGCGCGCGCGAGACGGCCGAGATTCCCGTCATGATGATCACGGCCAGGGACACGGAGTTCGACAAGGTCAAGGGGCTCGATCTGGGGGCGGACGACTATCTGGCCAAGCCCTTCGGCATGGCGGAGCTGATTGCCCGCGTGCGCGCGCGCCTGAGGCGGGCCGCGCCCAGGGAGAAGGAGGACGCGCTGACGCTCGGAGGGATTACGCTGGACAGGCGGGCGCATACGGTGCGGGTAAACGGCGAGACCGTCGCGCTCACCCCCAAGGAGTATGACCTGCTCAGCCTGCTGATGGAGAACAGGGGCATGGCGCTGAGCCGGGAGCAGCTGCTGGAGCGCGTCTGGGACTATGGCTACGACGGCGGCACGCGAACCGTGGACGTTCATATCCAGACCCTGCGCGCCAAGCTGGGCGATTGCGGCGGGACGATTGAAACCGTGCGCGGCGTCGGCTACCGCTTCGGAGGAAAATGAGATGTCAAAACGGATTTTTTGGAGCGTGGCGCTGACGGCGATACTGGCCGTCCTGCTCACCACGTCCGTTCTCGTATATTCCCTGTACACGGCGCATGAGGACAGCATGCGGCGCGAGCTGCGACAGGAAACCGACTGCATCGCGGACGCCCTGTCCCTGATCGAGGAGGATAACGCCTACCTCGACAAACTGGACAGCGGCAGCCGTATCACCCTGATTGCCGCGGACGGGTCGGTGCTCTTCGATAACGCCGCGGACGCGTCGAAGATGGAGAATCACGCGGCGCGGCCGGAGGTGATTGAGGCGCTTGAGGACGGCTTCGGCGAGAGCACCCGAACCTCCGCGACCCTTTCCGAAACGACCGTTTACTACGCCTGCCGCACGCAGGACGGACTGGTGCTGCGCCTCTCGAACACCCGCCGCTCCATGCTGGGGACGTTTCTGCAGGTCACGCCGCTACTTGCCGCGCTGCTGACCGGCGTCGTGCTGATTTCGCTGCTGATTGCGCGCAGGTCGGCGAGGCGCATCGTTGCGCCCATCAACGAGCTGAACCTGGATACGCCCCTTGAAAACGACGCCTACGACGAGCTCGCGCCGCTTCTGACCCGCATGGACCGGCAGCACGCTCAGATTCAGCAGCACGTTCGGGCGCTTGAAAGAGCCCACACCGCGCTGACCGCCATCATGGAGAACATGCGCGAGGGGCTGATTCTGCTGGATCGGGAGAATACCGTTCTTTCGATCAACGAAAGCGCGCGGCGCATTTTCCACCTTCAGGAGGCCGAAATCGCGGGTCAGAATCTGCTGTCCGTCAATCGGGACGCCGATCTGCGCGATCTGGTCGGCGAGGCGCTGACCGGCACGGGCGGCAGCATGCCCATGGAGCGCGACGGAAGGCGCTATCGGGTGTTCGTCAGCCCGGTGCTCCGGGACGAGGCGGTGCTGGGTACGGCGCTGTTCTTCCTCGATGAAACCGAGCGCTACGCGGCGGAGGAGAGCCGGCGCGAATTCACGGCCAACGTTTCCCACGAGCTCAAGACGCCGCTGACCTCCATTTCCGGCTTTGCGGAAATCATCCGCGACGGGATCGCTCAGCCTCAGGACGTGCGCCGCTTCGCCGGAATGATCTGCAAGGAGTCCGCCCGGCTGCTCACGCTGGTGAACGACATACTGGCGCTCTCCGAGCTGGACGAAAAGCAGCACCTCGGCCCGAAGGAAAGCGTGTCCCTGAAGGAACTGCTTGGGGAGCTGGTGAGCGAGTTCTCCATGGCCGCGGAGAAAAAGAACCTGGCGCTTTCGCTGTCGGGCGACGCGCCGGAAATCGAAGGGTATCCGCTTCTGCTGCGCGAGATGTTCTTCAACCTGATCGACAACGCGATCAAGTATACGCCCGAGGGCGGCCGGGTGGACGTGACGCTTGCGAAAACGGACGGCGGCGTGACCTGCCGCGTGTCCGACACCGGCGTCGGCATCCCGGAGGAGCATCAGCCGCACATTTTCGAGCGCTTCTACCGCGTGGACAAGAGCCATTCCCGGGCGACGGGCGGCACCGGTCTGGGCCTTGCGATCGTGAAGCACGTGGCGCAGATTCATCACGCGGAAATCGCGCTCGACAGCGCGGCAGGGAAAGGCACCTCCATCACGATCCGCTTCTGACGGCGCACAAACCCGCCAGGTCGGTACAAGCCGGCCTGGGCGGGGTTTTGTGTACAAAGGAAACCGGCGGAGCCCGAGGCAATAAGAAAAAAACTCCTTTTGTGGAATAGAGGTGCGGTCTGCCAACTGCACGACGAAACACAAAAGGAGGTCATCGGAATGCCGAATGACATAAACAGTTTACCACTCACGACATGAAATTGCAAGCGCCATATCGCGTTTGCACCGAAATACTTTGGAGGAAAATGCGGCGTGCGCGCCCCTGCGTCTTCCCAAGCGGCGCGGCGTGTGGTACAATAGGCGCATGAGATTCCCGAAAAGGAGCGTTCTTTATGCACAAACCCGAATTGCTGGCTCCGGCGGGCGGCATGCCGCAGCTCATGACCGCCGTGCGATACGGCGCGGACGCGGTGTACCTGGGGCTCACGCGCTACGGACTGCGCGCCCATGCCGGCAACTTTACACCCGGGCAGCTGCGCGAGGCGGCGGAGTATGCCCACGCGCGCGGCGTAAAGGTCTATGTCGCGCTGAACATCTTTGCCTATGAGGAGGACGTGCCCGCCATGGTGGAGGCGGCGCGGCTGGCGCGGGAGGCCGGCGCGGACGGCGTGATCATGGCCGACCCGGGCGCGGCGGACCAGGTGCTGCGGCAGGTTCCCGGCCTGCCGGTACACCTGTCCACCCAGGCCAATACCATGAACAGCGCCTCGGCCAGGTTCTGGCATCGCTGCGGGGTGAAGCGCATTGTGCTCTCGCGCGAGCTGTCGCTTGCGCAGATCAGGGCGCTGCGAAAAAACACGCCCAGTTCGCTCGAGCTCGAGGTGTTTGTACACGGCGCGGTCTGCATGTCCTATTCGGGGCGGTGCGCGCTGAGCAAATACCTGACCGGACGGGACGCGAACCGGGGCGACTGCGCCCAGCCCTGCCGCTGGAAGTACGCGCTGGAGGAGGAAAAGCGGCCGGGCGTGTATCTGCCGGTCGAGGAGACGGAGGAGGGCGCGCGCATACTGAGCGCCTGCGACCTGAACCTGATCCGCCTGCTGCCCGCGCTGTGCGAGGCGGGGGTGGAGTCGCTCAAGATCGAGGGGCGCATGAAGAACGAATACTATATCGCGACGGTGGTGGGCGCGTACCGCCGGGCGCTGGACGCGATTGCCGAGGGGCGCTTTACGCCGGAAGTGGCCGACGCGCTGGACGCGGAGCTGCGCACCGTTTCGCACCGGCCGTACGACACGGGCTTTTTGCTGGGCAGGCCGCAGTTTCCGGGGGACGACGCGCTGGAGCAGACCCGCGAGCTGGCCGCGCGCGTGCTTGCCTGGCAGGACGGTACTGCGCTTGTGGAGATGAAGAACAAGCTGATCGTCGGGGACTTGCTCGAGCTGCTCACGCCCGAGGGCGTTTTCCCCTTCACGCTGACCGAAATCCGTACCGAGGCGGGGGAGAGCGTCGCGGAATGCGGCCGTCCGAACAGCCTGCTGCGCATTCCGCTGCCGCACCCCGCGCAGGCGGGCGATCTGCTGCGCGGCCGGTGCCGAAACCATCCGGCCTCCCGCTGACGGGAACCGCCGCTTTCCTGCCGGGCGCGGCGCAAAAAAGCGCCCCGGCTCGCCGCCCGCCTGTATCGGGAAGCGATCCGGGACGCGGCCGCTATGAAAGCAGTATCCGCAGGTATTGCGCCAGAAGATGGCCCGCGCGCTCGTTGTAGGCGGCGTTGGGGTGATTGCGCGCGCCCATGTCCTGCGCCAGATAGTCGGGCAGCGAGAAGGCGTACACCTGGCGCACGCCCTGTTCGCGCGCCAGATCGACCGCGCGGACGCCCAGCTGCGGAAGCGAGGCCGAGGAGGGCAGCAGCCAGACGATCTTCGCCGCGGGATTGCAGTCGCGCACGGTGCGGATGAAGTCCGCCGCGCCCCTGACCAGCTCGCCTGAAAGCTCGTCCACGCGCTCCATGCGCCGCATGCCGCCCACGTCGTTGCTGAGCAGGCGGATGCAGACCGCGTCGGCCGGCCAGGCGGCGAAGTCGTAGTCCTTCAGGCACCCGCGCGCCTCGGCGGCCTCGCCCGCGTAAACGCCGGCGATTTTCCGATACCCGTCCGCCATGCTGCCGGCGCGGCTGCCCTGATAGTCCCAGCACACGCCGTAGCCGCTCTGGGAGAGCACCCGGCGCTCCGCGTCCAGCTCGCGGCAGGCATAGTGAGAGTAGTTGGCGCAGCCGCTGAACCACATGCTGAGCCATTCGTCGTTGCCCATGGGGGCGAGCGTGCCCTCGGCGCTGGTCAGACTGTCGCCGATGAACTCGACGCGCCATTTGGGCGCAGGCAGGGGCAGCAGCTCGCCGTCGCAGCGGACGGCGTGCAGGCGCACGGTGGCCCCGGGCGCGCCGGGCATGGCCTGCGTCTCCTTGATCAGCGAAACTCTGTGCGTGCGCCCGGCGCTCATGCCGTGCGCCAGCGGAATCCAGCGCCTTTCGCAGGGCGCCAGGAAGCGGGTCACCGGATAGCCGTCGACCAGCCCCGCCAGCCACATGCCCGGCTGCGGCGCGGTCGCCTCAACCTCGGCCCACAGCTCGCTTCCCCGAAGCAGCGCCTCAAATCCGCTGCCCGTCCAGTCCAGGCACACGGGGCTCTGCGACTCGTCCAGGCGGCCCAGAAGGCGCACGAGCGGCGAGTGGACGTCATATTCTGTCATGCGAAAAACTTCCCTTCAGAATCTTTTTGCACACAGTATATCACAGCCGCCGCCCGATTTCAACGCCTCCGCTTTTCTGAAGCACATTATTTCATCACGACGCGAACGCATGGGAGGAACCGATATGACGCGAATCCTGTTTTTCTGCCTGGGCAATATCTGCCGCTCGCCGATGGCCGAGTTCATTATGAAGAACCTGGTCGAAAAGCGCGGCCTGAGCGACCGGTTTTTCATCGCCTCGGCCGCGACCAGCGACGAGGAGGAGGGCAACCCGCTCTACCCGCCGGCGCGCCGCACGCTCGATCAGCACGGCGTGCCTCACACGCCGCACAGCGCGCGCCAGCTCGCGCCGGACGACCTGCGCGGCTTTGACCTGCTCGTGGGCATGGAGGCGCGCAACCTGGTCAACGCCCGCCGCCTGCTGGGCGACTCGCCCAAGTATCGCCGCCTGCTCGACTATACCGACCGCCCGCGCGACATCGCCGATCCCTGGTACACCGGCGACTTCGAGACCGCCTACCGCGAGATTCTCGAGGGCTGTCAGGCACTGCTGGACGCGCTGACCTGAAAAACGCTCCCCCCCGGAACTGGCCGGAGGGAGCCGCTTTGCGTATGGACGGGGGAATCAGCTCAGTACCTGAACGCGCCAGCAGGCAAAGGCGAAGGGCGGCAGGACGCAGGCGATGTCGCAGGCGCCCTCGACCAGGCTCATTTCGCGGCGTTCGGTCACCTGCAGCTCATGACAGACCTCGCCGGTGACGGCGTTGTTCCGCTTCTCGTCCACCTGGCTGATCAGGAGGCTCGCCCGTTCGCCGTCGAGCGCGGTCAGATGGCAGCTGACCGACAGCGGCTCGTCCGCGGGATTGGTCACGATCAGGCAGAGGTTCTTCGTGTCGCCGGTGGCGCGGACGCGGAAGAGCGGCTGCGAGCAGAAGGGCGCGGCCTCGCGGCGCAGCAGCCTGCCGGTCTCGCGGTCATAGATATAGCGCTGGCTCTCCAGGCGCAGCTCGTTTTCCAGCATGCCGAAGAGCATGTGTACCGCCTGGCCGTTTGGCGTGGGGGCGTAGGTACCGTCCGGCAGGCGCAGGTACTGCGTGTAGCTCATCTGCTGGTTCGGGTTGTGGAAGGTACACCAGGGGAAGACGTACAGGCCGGGCAGGTCGGCCCCGCGCAGCATGCCGGTGAGCGTCTCGCAGGCGTTCTGCAGGCTGTCGGTGAGCACGCCGGTGGCGGCGCAGGCGCCGTACTCGTCGAAGAACAGGGGCGCGTCGGGCAGGTTGCACTTGGCCACGTCCGACTTGTGAATGTTGTAGAGCTGCTGCAGGCAGTCCACGTCGTGGTTGTAGCTGTGGAAGGAATAGAAGTCGATGCGCCTGTCGGGACAGGTATCCTCGGCGAGCGCCTTCATGTACTCGTGCCACAGGCCGCGGGTGGCGTAGCTGCCGGTCATCGCGGTGCCGCCTACCTTCAGGCTCCAGCCGCGCCGGGCGTTCAGGCGGTTGACCGCGCGGCAGACCGCGTTGTACAGCGACATGTACTCCTCCACGGTCAGGCCGCCGAAGCCCCCGATCTCGCTCTCGTTGGAAACCTCGATCCAGGCGATGTTCCCGCACAGGTCGCGGCAATGCTCGATGACCTTCTCGCAGACCGCTTCATACTTCTCATAGGACAGGACGCCGTCGGCGGTCTCGCGCTCGAAGCGGCGGATGTTCAGCATCGCCTCGTCGGCCATCGCGCAGTAGGAGGTCAGGTAGTCCTCAAACAGCGTGTCGGAGGGGCGGGTGTTCGGCCAGTCGTAGGGGTAATAGCGCTTTTCGCCCAGCCTGTCCACGCCGATGCGGTAGTTCCAGTCGTAGCTGTCGTCCTCGATGCTCCAGATTTCGTCCAGCGTCACCCAGACGCGGATCATCTTCACGCGGCCGTTCTGGCGCTGCCAGTGCGCGGGGAAGTCGGCCGGCGGCGTGTAGCGCAGGGTGGAGTTCTGATACTGTTCGATGCGGGGCCAGGGGCGGATGATCTGATCGGAGTGTACGGTAAATTCCATCGTCTTCATATCGTGCGATCCTTTCTGCCGCGGCGGGCGCGTCTGTTAAGGTACGCCGCGTGTTTTTATAAACTATACCACACGAGGAAGATTGCGTCAAGTACATTTCGCTCCAGCGACAGGATTTTTTAAGACAACACCGCACAAATGAGGTGGTCGGCCGGCGAATGGATTTTTCGTCAGATGCAAATGCAAATTTCGAAGGTTTACTGGAGGTAAATCGAGAAATCTGCATGCCGCAGATGGCGGAAAAGGCATCGCCCGA